>CAZHBR010000130.1:0-671 GCA_964530755.1 uncultured Oscillospiraceae bacterium
GGCAGGCCGGCGATGAGATCTAGATGCAAATGGATATTATTGTATCCTCGAATTTTCCGCACATTGTCCGATAGTCTTTGCAAATCAGATGCCCGATTGACGGCGGCAAGCACAGAAGGATTTGTAGATTGTACACCTATTTCAAATTGGAACAGCCCCGGTCTTGCATCAGAAAGCAAATCTAAAAGCTCCTTGCCGATAAGGTCGCCGCACATCTCCATGTGAAAGTTCGTAATCCCGTTATCCCTGTCCATTAAAAACTGAAACAGCTTGATACTCCTTGCCTCATCCCAGTTAAATGTGCGATCAACAAATTTGACCTGCTTAACCTCTCTGTTAATGAAAATATCCAGCTCTTTCATGACCCGGCTTAACGGGAACGCCCTTATGCTTCGTTCTATCGACGAAAGACAATAACTGCAGGCGAAGGGACAGCCGCGGGATGCTTCATAATATATGATCTGGTCGGCTTTAAATGAATTCTGCCCGTAAGGAAAATGGATCACGGAAGGTTCCAACGGGTCACCATCTTCATTGAATCGGATTGAAGATCCCTGCCTGAAATACAATCCCTTAACGTTCCAAAAACCGTTTGCATCTGAAGATCCTATGACAGATAACAGATGGGGAAAGCTCACATCGCTTTCTCCTGTCAGCAGAAAGTCAATAAA
>CAZHBR010000130.1:681-5104 GCA_964530755.1 uncultured Oscillospiraceae bacterium
ATGCATGAGGTCAAAGGCACGATGCGATGCTTCAGGACCACCCAACAATATCAAAATCTCAGGCTTGGCTTTTTTTACATTCTCGGCGATGTACAATATGCGTTCGATATTCCAGGTATAGCAGGAGAAGCAAATCATCCCGTATCCTTTAGATACTAATTCTGAAAATATAAAATCATCGTTCTGATTGATTGTGAACTCTTCAAGCGCCAGATCCTCACAGCCCTTGTTTAGCGCGGCCTCAAAAAGATATCTGAGAGCAAGATTGGAATGAATATATTTTGCATTAAGCGTAGTTAGGAGTACCTTCATAAACTAAAGCAACCGAAACCTTTCTTCTTTCAGCAAAGAGGGATGTGCCTTAGCGCTTCTGATCCTCTTAAGCAAAGCATCTTTGTCCTCCGGCAAATTCCCCTTCAATGACAGATAGTTTGAGGCGTGATTGCTGCGAAAGATGCAGCTTCTCGTAACATCTACATTCATAAGCAACAGTTCTGTTTCATCAATCGTTTCTGCAGGCGAAAGCAAAGTAAATCGGCCTTTAATAATATCGTCATAGAGTTCAGTGCCCTGTTCGACCATTAAGGTCAGCAATCCTGCATATGAGGGCTCCATTCGGCTTATCATTTTGCCTGTCTTTATTCCGTGTTCCCGCCAATCATCTTTTCCGCCTAAACCCGAAATGAATGTGACAGAGGCCTTTATGCCGCTATCCTCTATTTTTCTCACCGCACCAATAAGCTGTTCGGCTGTTGACCCTTTTTTTATTTTATTCAGAATTTTATCGCTGCCTGATTCGGCTCCGATATAGATAATGCCAACTCCGTTAAGACGCAGCCCGGCAAGCTGCTTGTCCGTCTTTCTTTGCACATTTTGCGGAGAGCCGTAAAGTCCCACTCTTTTACATTCGGGAAAAAGTGTACCTATCGCCTCTAGAATCTCCAGCAGATGTTCATATTGTAATACCAGTGCATCCCCATCGGCAAGAAATATCCTCTCTACATTGGAGTAGAACTTTCTTGCATTTCTTAAATCCGCCATAATATCTTCCATCGCCCGAATTCTGAACTGCTCGCCTTTATACATACCGCAAAACGTGCAAAGATTATGAGAGCAGCCGACAGTAATCTGAAGAATCAAGCTTGAAGCTTCACTGGGCGGCCTGTAGACACTTCCTTCATAACGCATATTTTTACATCCTCTCCGGAGCTTTCATTCCAAGAAGCAATAAGCCATTTTTGATAGTCTGCTTGGCACAGAATGTTAAAAGCAGCTTCGCCTGCCTTTCATCCCCATCCTCAACCAATATGTGTTCATTGTGATAGAACCGATTGAAGGCCTGTGCTATATCTACGACGTGCCTCGTAACAAGCGAAGGTTCATAACGCTTTGCTGCTTCTTCAACAACCTCCGGGAAAAGATAGATCAATCTTGTCAGTTCAAAAGCCTCATCTTTAGATATGTGAGATAATGAGCCGGCATTTAGCATGCCTTTTGCAGCCTTGCCCTCATCCCAGTCTGAGCCGGCATTTCTAAGGACGCTTGCGGCCCTTGCATGCGTATATTGCACATATGGACCGGTTTCACCATCAAAATTGAGTACTTTATCCCAACTGAATACATAATCCTTTATCCGGCTGTTTGCAAGCTCATTGAATATGACGGCACCGATTCCTACCTGCTTGGCGGTCACATCTGCATCATCGGTGTTTACGTCTTTTTCAAGAATAATCTTTTTCGTTTGCTCGATCGCTCTTTTTAAAACTTCTTCTAAAAAAACAACCCGGCCGTGCCTTGTAGACATCATTCCATCATCGAGACTGACCAAACCAAAAGGAACATGAATGCAGCTGTCAGCCCAATCAAATCCCATGAGATCCAAGATCTTAATCCACTGCTGGAAATGCAGATTCTGCTGAGATGCTACAACGTAAATGTTTTTATAGAAATTATAATGCTCTTTCCTGTAAATAGCAGCCGCTATGTCCCTAGTGATGTAGAGCGTGGAACCGTCTTTTTTCATGATCAGTGCAGGCGAAAGGCCTTCATCGGTCAGATCGATAATATGCGCACCTTCCGATTCTACCAGCAGGTTTTTTTTACGCAATATATCTATCACCCTGCCCATTTTATCAGAATAGAAGCTTTCTCCGGTGTAAGAATCGAATTCGATATCAAGCATTTCATATACCCGGCCGAATTCTTTCAGGCTTTCATCCCGAAACCATTGCCATAAAGCGATTTCTTCCGATTCACCGTTTTCCAGCCTTGTAAAAGTCCTTCTTGCCTCATCCTCCAAGGAAGGATCTTTTTCTGATTCATCATGAAATTTTATATAGTAATCGAGAAGCGTTTTTATTGGTTCTTTTTTTACATCCTCTTCATTCCCCCATCGCCTGAATGCGACGATCATCTTGCCAAATTGTGTGCCGTAATCGCCAAGGTGGTTGATGCGCACAGCATCATAACCAAGAAAATCATATATCTTATATATTGCATTGCCTATGACAGTGCTTCTGATATGCCCGATGTGAAAGGGCTTTGCTATGTTGGGAGAGGAAAATTCAACGATCACCTTTTTGCCTTCACCCGCATCGCTGCTACCAAACCTGTCCCCCTCTTTCGCAGCTGAATAGAGCACTTGACCTATATAGGCACCTCTGTTTAAAAATAAATTGACGTAGGCGTTCAGATTTTCTACCCTATCAAATACGGGATCCCCCAGAAAACCCGCGCTGATTTCCTTCGCGATTAATGCCGGTGCCTTTTTTAAGACTTTGGCCAACCTGAAGCAGGGGAATGCATAGTCCCCCAGCTTACCGTCCGCAGGGATTTCAATCAAAGATTCAATATTCTCCTTTGAAATCTCCGAAACAATGTTTGAAATCCTGTCGGCTATTATTTTTTTGTAGTTGATCATGTCACATCCTCCTCAGTAATAACCTCTATGCCGTTTTCTATCAGCAGCCGGGCAAAAATTCCGTCGCCGTCTACAAGCCTCCCCGAAAAGCTTCCATCATATATTTGCCCCGATCCGCAAGAGGGGCTTTTTGCCTTCAAAATTGCCAAATCAATTTTCTCCATGACCCTTTGGGACTCTTCCGCCGCCGTTGCAAGCGATAGCATCGCTCCTTTATAAAAACTATCCGTAACATCTTCTCCGCAAAGACGGAGGGCTCTGCCACCTTTGAGCTCCACCGGAGGCCTCGGCACTGAAAAACCGCCCGCAAGTTCGGGACATACGGCCACATAATTTTTACCTTTTATAAAATTCCTTACATCCTTTGAGAAATTGCTGCCTCCGTTATATCTGCAGTTCTCACCCAGCAGGCACGCACTAATTATATACATTTATCGTTCTCCTGTCATGATGTATTTCGGCTTTTGCAGTTTTACTTTGATTTCAGTGTAACCACTGTGACACCGTCACCGCCCTCCTGATAAGTTCCTTTTCTGTATCCTTTAACATGTTTGTGTGATTTAAACATGTGACCTAGCCCCTCCCTTAATGTCCCTGTTCCGCGGCCGTGAATTACAGTTACTTCCTTCAGCCCCGCTATATAGGCATCGTCAAGGTATTTATCCACATCCAAAAGTGCGTCATCTAAAACCTTGCCAAGTACATTTATTGTCGGATCTATCGCCTTCACCTTGCTCTCGTAAAGTCTGCCATATCTTTGGTGGATATTCCTCTTTGTTCCGGATCCTCCCTGCTCAATGCGGCTTACGTTTTCAACATTAACATTTATCTTCATAAGGCCCACGCTGACCTGCATTTCATTCTTCTCATCGGGCAGGGCTATCACTTCCCCTTTTTGATTCAGACTCAGGATCCATACCCTGTCGCCTAATCTGAGCTGTGACGGATCTACAGGCTGTTTGTTTGACGGGACTGTAATCTTTTCCCTATACTGCTCCTGCCTGTTTCTCAGTTTCTTTCTTATCGCTTCCTGATCCCTGTTCCGCTCCGTTATGTTTTCGTAAGTCTTTAGATTCTCAAGATCCTTTCTCATGAGATCTGCAAAATCTCTCGTTTCTCTGACTATATTTCCGGCTTCTTCCTTAGCCTTAGCAAGGATAACCCCCTTCCGCCGTTCAAAGTCCTCTTTTTCACGTTCCAATTCTTCCCTGCGCCTGTCCATTTCAAGGCGAAGTGAAATAGCAATATCCCGCTCTTCCAGAGCCGTTTTTCTGTCCTTTTCAATAGATGCAATGACATCTTCAAAGGCTATATCGTTTCTGCCTAGAAGACCCCTTGCATATTCGATCAGTTCCGCGGGAAGACCCAATTTCGAGGCTATTTCAAATGCATTTGATTTCCCCGGGGTTCCGATTACGAGCCTGAAAGTGGGAGACAATGTGTCAACATTAAACTCCATCGAGGCATTCTGTATGCCGGAAGTGGCGATTGCAAATTTTTTAA
>CAZHBR010000131.1:0-5068 GCA_964530755.1 uncultured Oscillospiraceae bacterium
ATAGGCGTCCGCCATGCTTAAAAGCCTGCTGTGAAATGCATAATCAAGCCTGAGCGATAATGATACAAATTCATAAGCCTGACAGATCCCCGCAGCCTCTAACGCCAGTTTTGCCGAACCGGTATATGCCCTCATAAGCCCCCCCGTACCCAGCTTTATTCCTCCGAAATAGCGGGTAACAAGGACGGCTGCGTTGGTTATTCCCTCATTTGTCATCATTCTTACAATCGGGACTCCCGAGGTCCCCTGAGGTTCACCATCGTCGCTTGCCCATTGGTGTTCACAGTTTTCGCCGATTACAAAAGCCGGAACATTATGCGTAGCGAGGCGATGCATATCCCTTATCCTTTTAAAAAACTCATCCGCCTCATCCTTTGAATCGACAGGAGCGGCATAAGCAATAAATTTAGATTTATTAATTATCCTTTCGGCGCACGCCTCTTTTAATATTGTCCTGTATTTATACATGGTATACGATATTCCTTAAGTCTACCGATATCATCTGCGGATATTTCTGTTTCAACGTATATCCCGTCATATCGGAATATGTTGCGTTTCATCTGATATTTGCTGAAAAGATAGGACATGACATCCCCTCTTTCATAGGGGATCAGCAAGGAGGCCCTGGCCCTGTCGCTATACAGCCGATCTTTTATCATCTCCAAAAGAAGATCGACGTTTTCCCCGTATTTTGCCGAGATGCAAACGTTATTCTTCCCTTCAAAGGAAGCACGGTCTGCTTTTTTGATCAAATCTATTTTGTTATAGACAGTGATCTTATCCTTATCCCCTGCGCCGATTTCCTCTAAAACCCTGTCTGTGACCTCCATGTGAAAATCACTGTGAGAATAGGATGCGTCTGTCACATGTAAAAGTAAATCCGCGTAGGTGACTTCCTCCAACGTTGCCTTAAATGCCTTTACCAGCGAGTGGGGAAGGTTGCTGACAAAGCCTACCGTATCTATCAGAATAAATTCATGCTTGCTGTCGAGTTTTATTAGCCTATGAGAGGTATCGAGCGTGGAAAAAAGCATGTCCTTTTCCGTGACGGTCTTTCCCTCCTTCGGGTTGTCCGCCAATAGCCTGTTCATCAACGCGGACTTACCCGAATTAGTATACCCCACCAAGGCGATCATCGGTATACCGGAACTTTCTCTTCTGGTTCTTTGTACGTCGCGGTTGTTCTTTATCGCTTCGATTTCCCTTTTAATATCATCCATGCGCCGCCTGATATGTCGCCGGTCAGCTTCAAGCATTTTTTCGCCGGGCCCCCTTGTGCCGATACCGCCGGCCAGTTTTGAAAGGGATTTACCAAAGCCGACCAACCTTGGAAGGCGGTATTCGAGTTGCGCCAATTCAACCTGCAGTTTTCCTTCACGGGATATGGCGCGACTTGCAAAGATATCTAAAATCAGTATGGTGCGATCAAGAACGCGGATTCCCAATCTGTCTTCCAGGTTGCGGATCTGGGCGCCGGTAAGCTCGTTGTTGAAGATAACCATATCAGCATCCATCGCGGTGCACATAATCGCCAGTTCTTCCACCTTGCCGGAACCGATAAATGTGGCGGGGTCAGGCCGATCCTTGGACTGAAAGATATCTCCGACTACCCGGACTCCGGCTGCTTTAGCCAGCCCGGCCAATTCTTCTATATAGTATGAGACATCCTCTTTGGCCAATCCTGTAAGTATTGCGCGATTGCTCTCAAAATGAGCATGTATTCTGTTTTCATTGTTTTTTATCATAAGCCTATTATATCATAAGAAATGCCCGTTTTTCAGTGAAACCCCGAAAATGGATCAATCCGCATTATTCCAGGCATCCATCATATCCTCCCTTGGAACGCGAATATATGTGTCGGGCACATCACCGATGATGACAGCCTCGGCAACAAGGAGCTCTGTATCAATTTTTATTCCGTTTGTGGAAAAAGGAACTATTACCTTTGCTTGACTTTCAACCTTCAGATAGATCTTGTATTTTGTTTGATTTATTCCCGCTTCAACGAATTCAGTCGTAAAGCCGACCCTGCTCGTACCAAGGGGAAGCACTTTCATCCTGACGCGGGGTCCGACCTGCGATAAAATCTGGCTTCCGAGTATC
The DNA here is from genome assembly GCA_964530755.1 of uncultured Oscillospiraceae bacterium. GTDB lineage: Bacteria > Bacillota > Clostridia > Peptostreptococcales > Anaerovoracaceae > CAYRNC01. Next base: position 2,104 of record CAZHBR010000131.1, read on the forward strand.
GTTCCAACCGGAATCAATATTCTTTCCTCCTGAATACTTTTGATATCCGATTGTATTTGCACAGCAAGATCATAAGACAACTCCGTCATTGCAATAGAATCAGCCTGAATAAGGGTGATTTTTCCATCTCCATCCGTTTTTATATCCAGGAAATCCAGCGAATGCAACTCTTCCAGAAATTTTGTTCTGACTGCTTTGTTTATAGTTTGAACTATCATGGATTTAGCTTTTATCTCACCTATTGACGCGATAGCGGGTTTAACAACTTCCTCAATGAAAAAAAATCCGTATAAGCATGTTATAAACAGAACGCTCATGAGCAGCAGCCATTTTATTTTCCTTTGCCTCTTCATGAAAAAACCCCCGTCGGTCTATCGTATGAAAAGCGGGGGGGTTTTGTGCATGTCTATGTTAATTCTGCATCATCTGGCCAATCTTCCAAGCTCGTCCATAAATTTATCGTTCAAAATCCTGATATGTGTGCCTTTCATACCCAGAGATCTTGTCTCAATCACTCCGGCACTTTCCAGTTTGCGCAGTGCATTCACTATGACAGATCTCGTTATACCCGATCTGTCGGCAATTTTACTGGCCACAAGAAGACCTTCTGTTCCTTTAAGCTCGTTAAAAATTTGCCTTACTGCCTCGACCTCAGAATAGGATAGTGTAGCGATAGCCATTTGAACTACCTGGCTCTTTCTGTCCTCCTCCTCCATTTCAAGGGTCTTTCTCCTTTGAATCTCCAAGCCTACAACGGTCGCTCCGTACTCGCCTAAAATTATATCCTCATCAGCAAAGGGTGGCCTGTAGCGAGTAGCTATTAAAGTACCCAATCGCTGCCCGCCGCAAGTAATAGGGATGATGGTGTGGAGCTTTTCATAAGTATCGTAATCGTATTTGAAAATCTCCAAAGCCTCATCATCGGTCATATTAACTTTTGTTGACGTAACCTTAAGCAAAGCATCATTGTATTCCTGCGGGAATTTCTCGGTACCCGTCACAGGGTCCGTAATTGCAGAACTGTCAGAACGTATCTTGTAATGAACTCCTATTACCTTGCCCCTTTTGTTTATGATATAGACGTTTGAGTCCATAAGATCACTCAAAATCGAGCACAGCTCATTAAAGGAAAACATCCCTGTAGAACTTTCCTGCAGCACCCAATTCAGCTTGCGCACCTTTTCCAACAATTCCATTCTTTATCCTCCATCCTGTAGTGTTTATGATCTTATTATAGCTTATATTTTAACAAGATGAAACATAATTTTTGATATTTCAAAAAACTTTCTTATTTTAATACAATTCCGACATTTTATAATATGAATCTATCAATATCATCAGCATGAATGCGATCCATAAATTTCTCTATAACGTATTCTTTATCTATAATTATTTCGTCCTCGTCCATTTCAGGGATGTTGAAGGAGATATCCTCTAAAAGCTTTTCCATAACCGTATGGAGTCTTCTTGCGCCTATATTTTCAGTTTGCTCATTTGTGAGAAAGGCCATAGTCGCTATTTCTTCTATCGCATCATCTGTAAAATTAACTTTTATTCCCTCGGTCTCCAGTAACATCCTGTGCTGTTTGATCAATGCGTTCTCCGGAACGGTTAAAATTTTAACGAATGCCTCCTTGGTAAGATTCTCCAATTCCACGCGAATGGGGAACCTTCCCTGAAGCTCAGGGATTAGATCAGAGGGCTTCGCCGTATGAAAAGCACCTGCACCGATGAAGAGTATATGGTCTGTCTTTACAGGTCCATATTTTGTTTTTATCACGCTACCCTCAACTATAGGAAGAATGTCCCTTTGAACACCCTCTCTTGACACATCCGGACCGGCCTTAAAGCCTGAAGTGGAAGCGATTTTATCTATTTCATCAATGAAAATAATACCGTTTTGTTCGGCATTTTCCAACGCTTCGGCGGTTACCTGATCCATATCTATCAGATTTTGGGCTTCCTGCTCTCTCAGAATTTTTCTGGCGTCCTTTACGCGGACCTTCTTTTTCTTTTTCTTTTGAGGCATCATGTTTCCGAATATGCTGCCTATTGCAATGCTCATATCCTCGTTTCCCAGATCAAGATGGGAACCCACGGGATTATCCACAATATCGATCTCTATGAACTGTTCCTCTAAAAGCCCGTCCCTTAACTGTTGTCTTACCTGTTCTCTTGCAAGCTCCAACTCGGTTCTGTCCTCCCCCGCTTCACCGGCCTTGGCTGTGCTTTGCTGAGAGCCGGGTTGAAACCCCCCTCCTAATATGAAATCGAAGGGTCCTCTGACTCCTCCGCCGCTTTGCGAGGGCTTCTTTTTTCCGGGAATTATCGCCTCTATTATTTTCTCCTCTGTGATATCGTCGGCTATGGAGTATTTCTCCTGCAGCCTGCTTTGCTTTGTAATTCGTATTGATGCTTCCACAAGATCCCTGATCATGGAATCCACATCTCTTCCCACGTAACCGACTTCGGTGAATTTCGTAGCTTCGACTTTAACAAAGGGCGCATCCATCAGCTTAGAAAGTCTTCTTGCTATTTCAGTTTTCCCTACACCGGTGGGCCCCATCATCAATATGTTCTTAGGCGTAATTTCCTCGCGCATTTCGTCGGGAAGCTTACTTCGGCGGTAGCGGTTGCGCAAGGCGATGGCAACGGATTTTTTTGCACTATCCTGGCCTATGATATATTTATCCAGCTCCTGCACTATTTCTTTTGGCGTCATGGAATATAGTTTACCCAATGTGATCCCTCCTTGAACCATGTGATGTCCTAGCACAGCTATAGCTTCTCTATGCTTATATGATCATTAGTATAAACGCAGATGGAAGCGGCAATACGAAGCGCTTCCCGCACGATTTCCTCCGCATTCATCTTTGTATGTCTATATAATGCAAAAGCAGCCGCATGGGCATAGTTGCCCCCTGACCCTATGGCTATTACCCCGTCATCTGGCTCAACGACATCT
>CAZHBR010000132.1:0-4997 GCA_964530755.1 uncultured Oscillospiraceae bacterium
GACAGACTGAACATAGTGATGCTTGAAAGAATAGGAAAAAGCTTTCTGCATCAGGTCGGAAAAAATGAATTTGCGAACTTCCTGGATCTTTAATTTTAGAAACAGGAGCCGGGGCTCCTGTTTCTAGGTCGTGAAATACAATCCCCCATCCTTTTCATCTACAGTGACAACATCTCCGTCGCCAGCTTTTCCCGCAATAAGCATCGATGCGATTTCCGTTTCCACGTGCTTTTGAAGGTAGCGATTGACAGGTCTTGCACCGTATATCGGTGAATAAGCTTCCCTAGAGATATGCCTTTTAGCAGCATCGGTCAATATGAGTTTAATATCCCTTTCTGCCAACCTCACTTTTACGCGCTCTACAGAAAGATCGATGATCTTTAAAATCTGTTCTTCAGTCAGAGGCGAAAATACGACAATATCATCAATGCGGTTGATGAATTCAGGTCTGAAATGCTTTTTCATTTCGCCTTCCACTTCCTCCTTTACTACATCGCTTATAAAACCGTCGTGGCTTATATTTTCAATAAGATAATGACTGCCTATATTGGATGTCATGATGACGATACAATTTTTAAAATCTACAGTTCTGCCCTGATTGTCTGTAAGCCGCCCATCATCAAGAAGCTGAAGCAGAATATTGAACACATCAGAATGGGCTTTCTCTATTTCATCAAACAAAATGACACTGTAGGGCCTTCTTCTTACGGCCTCTGTAAGCTGTCCCCCTTCATCATAGCCTACATAGCCCGGGGGGGCCCCTACCAGCCTCGATACAGAATGCTTTTCCATATATTCCGACATGTCGATGCGGATCATGTTTTTCTCTGTGTCAAACAGTTCCTCTGAAAGCGCTTTGGCAAGCTCGGTTTTACCGACCCCCGTGGGTCCAAGAAATATAAAGGAGCCTATGGGCCGATTTATATCCTTTAACCCTGCACGTGCGCGAAGCACCGCATCAGACACCGCTCTGACCGCGTCATCCTGGCCTATTACCCGTCTGTGAAGCAGCTCCGGAAGCCTGATCAGCTTTTCCCGCTCGGTTTCTACAAGGCGGCTGACCGGTATTCCCGTCCATTTTGAAATCACTGCCGCAATCTCATCCTCGGTAACCTCTTCTTTCAGAAGCCTGTTCTCTTTAGCGTAATCGATCTTCTCATCCAGCCCCTCAAGCTTTCTTTCAAGATCGGGCAGCGTACCATACTTAAGCTGTGCCAAGGTTTCAAGGTCATAGCGCCGTTCAGCCTCTTCGATCTGATGCCTGACATCCTCAATGTCCTGTTTTATGGCCTTCTGATCGACAAGGGCTTTCTTTTCGTTTTCCCACTGCGCACGCAATAAGGAGCTTTCCTCCTTCATTTTGGATAGTTCCTTCTCTATGTTATCCTTGCGCACTTTTGAAGCGTCATCGGACTCTTTGTTGAGAGCCTGACGTTCAATTTCCAGCTGCATTATTTTTCTGGATATTTCATCCAACTCTGCCGGCATGCTGTCTATTTCCATTCTGATCATGGATGCGGCTTCATCCATCAAGTCGATTGCTTTATCCGGCAGAAACCGATCACTTATATAACGATCGGAAAGCGTTGCACAAGCGATTAAAGCATTATCGGTAATGCGAACTCCGTGATGAATTTCAAATCTCTCTTTAAGCCCTCTAAGTATCGAAATAGTATCCTCGACAGTGGGTTGATCTATCAGGATTTTCTGAAATCTTCGTTCCAAAGCCGCGTCTTTTTCAATGTATTTTCTGTATTCGTCCAGGGTCGTGGCTCCGATGCAATGCAATTCTCCTCTTGCCAGCATCGGCTTTAGCAGATTGCCCGCATCCATGGAACCTTCCGTGCGCCCTGCACCTACAATATTGTGGATCTCATCTATAAAAAGAATTATCCGGCCATCTGATTTTTCTATCTCATTTAATACAGCCTTTAAACGTTCTTCAAATTCTCCCCGATACTTTGCACCTGCAATCAGAGCGCCCATATCCAGTGCATAGATAGTTTTATCCTTTAATCCTTCCGGTACATCTCCGTTTACGATGCGCAGCGCTAAACCCTCCACTACGGCAGTTTTGCCTACGCCGGGCTCCCCTATCAAAACAGGGTTGTTCTTTGTCCTTCTTGACAGTATCTGAATCGTATGTCTGATTTCGCTGTCTCTTCCTATGACGGGATCCAGTCTGCCCTTTTCTGCCTGTAAAACCAGGTCCCGGCCGTATTTGTTTAGGGCATCATAATTATCCTCCGGATTCTGGGTGGTTATCCTTTGGTTCCCTCTCACTTTGTTAAGTGCCTGCAAAAATCCTTCCCTAGTTATACCGTTTTGTCTGAATATCCTGGCCGTAGCTGTATTCTTTTCACCTAAAAGAGCCAAATAAATATGCTCGACGCTGACGAATTCATCCTTAAAATCAGAAGCAATTTTCTCACTGCTCATAAGCAGCTCTGAAAATCTTCTGGATGAATACATGGAATCGCCGACTCCCTGTACTTTTGGGAGCTTGGACAGCTCTTGCTCCAGTTCTCTTATGACGAGTCCCGGATCTATTCCCATATTTGCAAGCAACTTAGGTATCAGTCCGTCTTCCTGCGTCAGCAAGGCTAAATGAAGGTGTTCACCGTCTAGCTGTTGATGACCTTCCCTGATGCCTATCTTTTGACATTCCGCTACTGCTTCCTGTGTTTTTTGCGTCATTTTTTCAAAATTCATATTCACCCCTCCTCCTTGCTGTTAAATAATTTTTTACTTGTTACCCACTAGTAATAGTATATACCTTTATGTGGAGATTTTAAACAAAATATTAGCACTCTACCATCACGAGTGCCAAGGTCCTGCGCAATATTAAAAAAATATACCCGCCAGCAAATTATACAGGAAAAAAACCGAGGGGGTAAGTACTTTCCCCGTCACATTAAAAATTATGAGAACCATAAGTATAAGAAAGCCCTTATCGTAGATTCTGTAATAAAACTCTGTGTTTCTCAGATTAAATATTTGAGTTATAACATTAAAACCATCTAGCGGAGGTATGGGAAGCAGATTGAACACAAGAAGAACAAGATTTATTAGCACCACATGGATAAGGATGTCGGTGGCTATTGATCCTGCATCAGAGTACATAAACATAGGTACAAATTCATATAAAAGACGTAAAATACCGAAAAACAAAAAAGCGAGCATCAAATTCACTGTTACCCCCGCCAAAGCCACAAACAACTCGTAAAGTCTCGGTTTTCGAAAATTCAAAGGATTAATAGATACAGGCCGGCCCCATCCAAACCCTATAAAAAGCAAGGCTATAAAACCGATAGGATCTATGTGAACCATCGGATTCACCGTTACCCGTCCCCCAAGCACCGGGGTTGAATCTCCACACATTGCTGCCACTTTTGCATGGGCGTATTCGTGAAATGAAATTCCGATTATGATGCCCGGAAGTATTATCAGTGTACTCAGAAGCCAATCAGCGGGGCTGCTGTATCTGCCGCTTTTAACAGCGTGTACCGCCATTATCATAATCAGAATCAAAGCGACGGGATTATTAAAAAACCTTTTCAAATCGTCTCTCCTTCAAAACATGTAATATTCTATCACACAATCAAGTACTTTTAAATATAATGATTAAATAAGGCTACACCAGGCCTGACTTTAATATACCGGTCTCCTAAATCATATGATTGAGAGGTGATTTATTAAATCATGACCAACAACCAAAACATAAGACAGCAGCAGCAGCGATTTCCGCAGCTGCAAGTACCCGTTCCGGATATTCCTTGTAAGCAAATGCATGCAGTGAAATCAGGGGATACGCTATATTCTATTTCCCTGCATTATGACGTCCCCGTTTCAATTCTCATGCAGGTAAATCACATTATTAATCCGTACAGTCTGAAAATAGGGCAGGAGCTTTGCATCCCCGATATGAACTTAAACATGGAAGCGGAAAATAATAAGGCTGCACCCGTTTGTCGGGGCATACTTCATACTATTGTAGCCGGAGATACCTTATATCTGATAGCCAAAAAAAATGATATATCGCTGGATGCACTAATGGATGCAAATCCAAATGTGGATCCTTACAATCTGCGAATCGGCACAAAACTGTGTATTCCGATACATGAAAGACAACCGGCCCCTGCACCTGCTCCGCCACCGGCCCCTGCACCTGCTCCGCCGCCTGCACCTGTTGTCCCCGAAGCAAGAGACGTTGTCCCGCCTGTTTCACCCGCACGCACATTGTTTGAACCCGAAGAAATGGCTATGGGCACTTACCACATAAGGGTTGGGGATAATTTAGACAACATCTGCGACAGGCTTGGCATGCCGATGCAAAATGTAATGAGAGCAAACCCCTCTCTTTCGGTTATGGATTTTTCCGTGCCCGGTACACGTGTCAATATACCCCGTTAATTTGACATGTAACCTGATACCGTAAATGTCTATTCAAATAAGTCCTCGCCCTGCGGGGATTTATTTAATCTGCACCCTCTTTATAAAGCCTGTGCATTATGGATAGAATATATAAACGCCCAACAACAGTCTTATACGGTTGTTTGGGCGTTTAATCACCTAGGCAAACGGATACTATTCGTCAATAGTCATTTCCGGCGGATCCTGCTTAAACATATTGGTGAGATACAGCAATATTATGAATCCTCCAATGCTCCATCCGGTACCCAAAAGTACAGCTGCGATATCTAAATGTACCAGTAGATAGAATACAAGAGATGCACCCATAGCCGGGAAAATCAAATACTTTAAAGTGCTTCCTATGCCCCGCTCCTTTTTTCTTACAAAGTAATGGGAGATTACTGATATATTTACCAGAATGTAGGCGATAAAAGCCCCGAAGTTGATAAAAGAGGTAGATGTAGTCACATCGAGTTTTGTCGCAAGCAACGCGATTCCTCCGGTGATTAGAATACTTCTTACCGGAGTGTTAAACCTTGCATTCAGCACGCCGAATATCCTTTTAGGCAAGACTCCGTCGCGGC
>CAZHBR010000133.1:0-4811 GCA_964530755.1 uncultured Oscillospiraceae bacterium
GCAAAATTCGTCGATTTCTGATGTATTTGTCTGACGAAAACATTATTGTAAATATAACGTGCGGCAATTTGCGCAGATTTGGGAGGCAGGCACTATCGGGATACTGGTCCCTGGCGGTCTCCGGAACACTCATTTTTATGTTGCTCATTCTTGTGCCCATGTTTTTGTTTTCGCTTCTGATACAGTCGGATGTATTAGACAAGGCATCGAATCTTTATATTATGATCGTAAACGGTCCTTTGACTTTCGGATATTATACTTTAATCATTTCTATCTTCCGAAGAAATCCGGCATCCTCTTCAGTGGTCTTTTATGGATTTGAACACTTTGGAAAAACTTTTGGACTTTACATCGTAATGAACATATTGATATTTCTTTGGAGCCTGCTTTTTGTCATACCGGGTATAGTGGCCGCTGTTCGCTATTCCATGGCATTTTATATATTGGCTGATCATCCGGAAATCGGAATCATGGATGCGATCAGAGAAAGCAAGCGCATGATGAGAGGGAATAAGTGGAAGCTGTTTTGTCTTGAGCTCTCCTTTATCGGCTGGGCGATAGTAGGGGCTCTTACCCTCGGTATAGGTTATCTATGGGTTATCCCCTATATGATTGCATCAACGGTAGGTTTTTACGAACTGGTCAATGGAAATCTCCGCCCTGCGGTTTTGCCCGGGAAATGAGGCACATAAGTCCCGATTGCCGGAATATAATAAAGGGATTTAATGTGAAGGGGGCGTAACAACAATGTCAGGAACGGTGAGACGCTACTTTCCGGGGAACAACACGCCGGAAGGTTTTTTTTCTTATTACGGCAATGTGCAAAATCAAAGTGATGCAACTAAAATCTGGTATTTAAAAGGCGGGCCGGGCACAGGCAAATCGACACTTATAAGGCGAACAGGTGAATCGCTTTGCAAGGAAGGCGAGCAAATTGATTTTCTTCATTGCTCCTCCGACAGCGATTCTCTTGACGGTGTTTTGATCAAAGACAAGGGGTTTGCGATATTGGACGGGAGCAGGCCCCATCTGATCGATCCGCTAAACCCGGGCGCGGTGGACACCATTGTTTATCTGGGAGAATTGTGGGATGAGAAAGGGCTGAGGCGGAATAAAGAGAATATTGTGAGGTCTGCTGAACGGATTAAAGGTATCTACGATATTGCATATCGTTATTTAGCTGCGGCTGGAAAGATATATGATGCTGTAAGCTGTATTGAATTTCGCCGCATAGAAGATGCCGAGTATTATAATATTGCCGAAGAAATAATCGGTCGCGAACTGCCGGATATGGGCCCTGTTAAACAAACAGGCTTTTTAAGGCGTTATTTTGCAGGCGCCATTACCCCAAAGGGGAATGTGAATTTTATCGAAAGCCTGGCAAGCGGGTACAAAAAGATATATCTTATTCATTCTAATGTCGGAAGCGGCAGCTGTAAAATTCTCGATGTGCTTTTGAGAAATACACTATCAAGAGGGCTGAATGCAGAAGCCTGTTACTGCTCTATGAAACCCGGATGCAAAATAGAGCATCTTCTGATTCCCGAACTGTCTTTGGCTTTATTTACTTCCAATGAATATCATAAAATTTCACCTGGGGATTTCGGGGGAAAAGCGGAAGAAATAGATATCGAGATGATTCCGGGGACAAGAGAGCCGGAGGAATTCAACAGCAAAATGGCGGGATACTCCAAAAAAACGATGCACTCATTGCTTGCAGACGCCATAGCCTGTCTTGCGGAAGCCAAAGCGGAACACGATGTGTTGGAATCATATTACATTCCTCACATGGATTTTGAAGGCATTGAGAAGATTCGTGCAGGTATAGAAGCAGAAATTCGTCGCCGATAATCAGTTTGCCTTTTCAAATTCATGCGTGTATAATTAAGGACTGTCAAGTAAATTATTTGAGCTCAAAAAACAGGATGGTGGGTCTTATGAGTCGGTTAGAAAAGAAATACCCTGTTGTAGAGGTTGATCTTGCTAAATTAAGGCATAATATTAAAGAAATAGTGCGTCGATGCGGAGAAAATGGGATCGGGATTGCCGGTGTTGTAAAAGGTTTTAATGCTATACCGGGAGCTTTGCCCCTCTATCAGGAATCCGGCTGCAAATATATTGCGACTTCACGTTTTGAACATATACTAGCTGCTATGGAGCAGGGGCTCGCCGGACCGTTTATGGCTATCCGGATTCCAATGAAAACCGAGGTTCAAGATCTTGTAAGGCTTGCAGATGTCAGCCTGAACAGCGAAGTATCCGTCATCGAGGCGATAAATGAGGAATGTAAAGTTCAAGGCAGGTCCCACGGGATAATTTTAATGGCGGATCTGGGCGATCTTAGAGAAGGGTTTTGGGATAAAAACGAGATGCTTCGCGCAGCAGAATACGTTGAAAATGAATTAAAGCATGTAAATCTTATGGGCGTAGGAACGAATTTAGGCTGCTACGGTTCAATAAAAGCCACCTTGGATAAGATGGAAGAGCTGATATCCATTGCTGAGATGATTGAAGTCAGAATCGGAAGAAGGCTCGAAATGATATCGGGAGGCGGAACGACCTCCTTTCCTTTGGTATTTAACGGCACGATGCCTGAGCGCATCAACAATCTTCGCATGGGAGAAGGCATTGCGCTTGGAAAAGATCTCGAAGATCTTTGGGGTCTGGATATGAGTTTTCTTCATAAGAATGTTTTTACCCTTAAGGCCGAAATCATTGAGATAAAGGACAAGCCCAGCTACCCGGTAGGGGAGATTTTTGTGGATTGCTTCGGCAATAAGGGTGATTACATCGATAAAGGTATAAGAAGGCGGGCGATTGCCGGGGTGGGGAAAGCTGATTTTGCTTTAGACAGTCAATTTAACCCCAGGCTTGCAGGGGTGGAGATCCTTGGAAGCAGCAGCGATCACCTCATTTTAGATATTACGGATAGCAAAGACGAACTCAATGTGGGCGATGTTTTAGAATTTGATCTTAGATATTCCACCATGCTGTTTTTAACAGGTTCAAGATATGTAAACATTCGCTATTTATAGTCAGGAAGGAATAATGAAAGAACACGAGTGTGCATTTGTACCGCTGCTTTTTGCGGGAGATATTAACGTATATAGCATGGCAAGATCATTTCATGAGATTTACGGAATACGTCCGTATGTCTACGGTAAATATCCTTCGGGCCCATGCTTTGAAAGTAAAATAATGTATTATAATGCGGATATACGCATAGATCAGCAGGATGCTTTTATGGCAACCGTTTGTCGATTTGCTGAAAAGCACCAGCATAAAATCGTACTTCTAATAGGCTGCGGTGATAATTATGTTCGGCTTATAAGCAAAAATATGGATCGCCTGCCCGACAATGTAATCGCGCCTTATATTTCTATAGATCTCATGAATCAATTGATCCATAAAGAGAAATTTTATGAATTGTGCTGCGATCATGGCATTGATTTTCCCGCTACCTTCATACACACAAAAGATATGGGAAAGACATTTAACCTGCCTTTTGACGGCCCTTTTATCATTAAGCCATCAAATGGAATAGAGTATTGGATGCATCCTTTTCCCATGCAAAAGAAAGTATATAAGGTGAATACTTTCGATGATGTCGTGCAGATTTTAACGAAGATCTACAATTCGGGGTATACCGACAGCGTAATCATTCAGGATTTTATTCCCGGCGATGATACTTTTATGAGAGTGCTTACCTGCTATTCAGATCAAACGGGCAAGGTAAAGCTTATGTGCCTTGGGCATGTATTGCTTGAAGAACACACACCGCGCGGAATAGGCAATCATGCCGTGATAATTACCGAACGAAATCCAAAGCTAGAAGACAACCTCAGAAGGTTCCTTGAAAATATTGAATATGTGGGCTTTTCAAATTTCGATATTAAATACGATAAAAGAGATGGAAAATATAAGGTGTTTGAAATAAACACTAGGCAGGGACGCAGCAATTACTATGTAACCGGTGCAGGCGCCAATTTGGCTCAATATGTGGTTGAGGATTGGATATACAGGCATCCGATAGATTTCAGGGTTGTGGAAAAAGAGGTTTTATGGCTGGTAATTCCGAAGAGGTTGGCTTTTAAATACGTTAAGGACCCTGAATGCAAAAGGAAAATGAAAAAGCTGATGCGCGAAGGAAAAATCGTCAATCCTCTTTATTATAAAGAAGATCGGGGAATTAAGCGGAAATACAGATTATTCAGGTCACAGCTTGGCCATTACTATAAATTTAAAAAATACATGTGAAGGGATGTCGTTTGCAATGTGGGATAAAAGCGACAGGGTTTTAGGCGTTCTCGGAGGCATGGGCCCTTTAGCCACACAGTTCTTTTACAGAATGCTGATAGAGAAAACAAATGCCTCTTGTGATCAGGAACATCTTGATATGATTATTCTTAATCATGCCACCATGCCCGATCGTACAGAAGCAATTTTATCAGGGAATTCCAAAAATCTTTACGAAAGGCTGCTAAAGGATATTCGCTGTCTTGAATATGGGGGGGTAGCCGCTATTGCCATCCCCTGCAATACGTCTCATATTTTTGTCGATTCCCTCCAAAAGGAGGTTTCCGTACCTATAATACATATGGTTCGTGAGACAGTCGGATGCTTGTCCGATATGCATCGGAATATAAATACCGTGGGTATTTTGGCTACGGACGGCACTATAAAAAGCGGGATTTATCAGATCGAATGTGAAAGGGTGGGAATAAGGCCGATAGTTCCCTCACCTTCGGCACAAAAGCATATAATGGATATAATATATTCCGGAATAAAAAAAGGTAAAAGCATCGATGAGG
>CAZHBR010000134.1:0-3365 GCA_964530755.1 uncultured Oscillospiraceae bacterium
CTGGATAGAGCGTCAGACTCCGACTCTGAAGGCCGCAGGTTCGACTCCTGTCGGGCATACCAAAACAAATGACCCTGTAAGCATTGAAATCACTTGCCTACAGGGTTTTGTTAAGAATAATGGGATATGCGCTGTTTTTAAGACTCTTCATTTAGGATGGCACCTTTGTCTTCTTTTTCCGCTCTTTGCTTCATTAAGGCGCCCTCAGGTTCGGATAACTCCTTTGTGTCTATCATATTCATTTGACAAAAATATTCAAAAAAGCGTTGTGCATGAGCCTTCCCCTGCTGACCTTTTCTGAGAGCAATTATATCCCGCAGAATTTGGGCTGCATATTTATTGTCAAAATAACGATAACGGCCGGTATTCCAAATTGTTCGGGCGGGATACTTTTTATTAACGTAGTAATTCCAAAAAAGCATCTTTTTCGATTCCACTTCCGTAAGATTAAGCCTGTATTCCGAATGAGCGGGAATATATCCATCTTTGCAGTGTGCAGTATTGAAATTTTCTCCCACCATAAATATCCCCAAAATCCGCCTGTTTTTTTCCTTTCCTCCGGTATCCCTTGCCGTTAAAAGAACTGTGCTATTTTGACTGATCTGGGCCAGACGTCTTGGCTCGCCTTCTCTCCGCCCGCTTTTAATTGCTCCAGTGAATATGCTCCATTCTGTGAAGATTTTCTCTATTTCATGATCTTTGCACCAAAAAACTGCTTGAGATCGGGGGTTGATTTTGTTTTGTGCAGCACTTTTTTGTTCTAAAAAACGCCTGCGGTTTCTGCTGTGCATTGCCTGCATTTTTTTTATCCGGTTATACATTTTTTCTTTGCGCCTCTTTCTTTGAGCGATTTTAACAAAGTCAACCGCACTTTGATCGTTGAGCGTAAGATATGAATCAAATGCATCAGGATAAACAAATTTCTTAACACCCGATGTAAATTCCACTTGAATATATGAATTATCGTGCTGAACGACTTCGCCCCTGCCGAAAATTTTATGAGTTACCTGCTTATTATATAGTTTCATGAATAGTATTCCTTTCTATATTTTATAGTATGAAAACTCTGGATCTCCGTTTACATACTTCTTGATAATTGTAATCTTACTATAAGTATAGCATTAATAAGACATTAATTCAAAATCCTATATTGACTTCCATAATTATTTTATAATATAATATATGTTTAATAGCACTTTCACTGTCTTAGCTATCTATAATGCCTTTAGCATAAGGGTCTATTTCAAACACTTCCCTTAACTCTAATTGAATATCCTGATCGTTTTTATCCCAGCGATTCATACTGTACTTACCATGATGTTATAATCTGTATATAACAATGCATATATTCAATATATACAGTTAAAATTATCGAAACTGTAACTATAAAAGTAATGGAATCTGTCTATTACTATGTGTACAAAACTGTGATACACTCACATTAAATGAACGAAGCTGGGGAGTGGTAATAATGAATGACAAACTAATAGAGGGCATATCTAAAACAGGATTGTTTGCTTCACTGATTTTCATTGGAACTTTTCTATTTAAAATACCTATGCCGTTTGGATATATGCACTTGGGAGATTGTATGATTGTACTGGCTGTACTGATGCTGGGCGGCAGAAAAAGTGCTGTAGCCGGAGCCTTGGGCGCGGGCTTGGCGGATCTCATCAGCGGTTATGCTATATGGTTTATACCCACTGTCATCTGCAAAGGAATAATGGCTCTATTCATGGGTTATTTTATAAGCAAAGGATTTTTTAATCTAAAAGGCAAAGCATTATGGTTAACAGGTGCAATTATCGGCGGAATGCTGCAATCGATCGGATATACAATCACAAGAATCTTCTTTTATGGCCTACCTGCAGCTTTGGCATCATTTCCTCTGGTTCTTATTCAAACGGGATTAGGCATTATTTTTGCTTTACTTATCAGCGAGGCACTTCGGAAAACAGCTCTCAATAAAGCATTTAGAGTCTAGTCCTAGACGTATTGCAAAAAATGCAATCCAGGCAAACTGCACCTTGATAATTGCATGACAGAAGCTGCCTATGCATACTATCCCCGCCTTGGAGTTCAGTAAGCAGTGCCTCGAATCCATATATCTAAGGCTTTGCAGTAAATTTACATATTCGTTATCCGACTAATTACCACTTAAGCAAACGGCTGCCGGTTCAGCTTTTTAAAACGCTATGCGTTAAAAGGGCCAGATCTCAGTATCTGCAAAATAGCATTTAGTCCTTTAGAGGATATATAAACACTACTACTATAATACAAGGGAGGCCATTAAAATGATAAACGATATTTCAAAAAGAATTAAACAATTCAAAAAGATTGATGCCCACAGTCATGTAGGTTATTTTGGGAGTTGGTGCGATGTCGGAATCACTTCTGAGGAATTAATTGCCCAAATGGATGAATACAACATAGAAAAAAGCGTCATCTCCACATTTCCGATTAAAGATAGCATTGAGGCGGTAGAAAAATATCCCAAAAGGCTGGTCGGGGCGGCCTGGGTCAATCCGGGCAATGGAAACGAAGCGCTGCTGCAGTTAAAAAATGCTGTGCAAAATCATCAATTCAAGGCAATAAAACTTCATCCGCTGTTTCACTCATTTATCGCAAATGATTCCATTGTTTTCCCAATCATGGAATTTGCAGGTGAAAACGATATACCTGTGATGATCCATACAGGCCATCCTCCATTTTCTTTACCGTGGAGTGTGGCGCAGCTTGCCGATCATTACCCGGAAATCAAAATTGTAATGATTCACATGGGCCACGGCAACGGCATGTATATTCAAGGGGCAATCGATATGGCAAAAAAATATTCTAATATATTTTTGGAAAGCTCGGGTATGCCGATGCACACGAAAATTAAGGAGGCATATGAAGCAGTAGGATCAGACAGATTGATGTTTGGCATCGATTCCCCGTTCCATCATCCGATCGTTGAAATATCCCGCATTCTAGCAAGCGGGTTGGATGATAAGCCCCTTGAGGATGTATTTTATAACAACGCTGCCAGGCTTCTAAAAATATAATGCCGATAATCGGGAGGGGGCAGGTGATTAAATTATCTACCGACCTGCACTTAGCCATATGGCGCACCAAGAGTAACGATGGGAGTAATAACCTCCCATCGCAATTGCCGGCAATCCCGCTATTTTGCCTTAACGGATTTTCTCATCTGATCCCACATACCATCTGTCAGCAGGCCTAGCCTCCAAAGGGCTATTCCATCAAGCTGATATCTTTTTGCTATACCTATTTTTGAAATGATGCTTTGTTGGTTTTCACTTGGGGCGGAAATGCCCAATACAAGTTTTTCTTTGGGCACATCATTCAAGGATTGTTCTATC
>CAZHBR010000134.1:3375-4691 GCA_964530755.1 uncultured Oscillospiraceae bacterium
CTTGAATTACCAGAAAATCAGGTTCCGGCTTTGTACCATATTCATATGCCATAACTATTATCCTGTCAGCGGTTTTACCGAGAAAACTGTAATCATAACCTTTATAGGCGCTGTTAGGCGGATGAAGGGTAAGCGTCAGCTTTAACCCCCTGCTCTTCATTCTTTCTGCTAACAGCTTGACAAAACCATTAAAATTATCCCGTGTTTCTTTTAACTTTAAATCTTTATCACCGTAGCCCAGGCCTTCAAAATCAAGATTTACACCTTGATACAAGACGGCCTCATCCATCAATTCATCAACAGCCCTGTTCATTGCATATTTATCATTCAATAAGGACGAAAGTGCATAATCACCGTTGGTAACATGAACCACCATTTCAGTCTTCATGCCGTATTCTTTTGCAGCATCCAAAACATGTTCCCAACCGTCCGGCCTTTGCCAACCGGTTCTGCTTGCAGTCAGTAAGCCACCATCCTTATCAAGGCTGTACCAGCCCAGTGCCAACTCTCCTACAACATCAGTATTACCATCGCCTGTTTCCGGATACGGTCTGCCAAAGAGGTTGGTCCAGCTACTTGTCTGCTTATCACCAAGAGCGTAGAATCCTATAACCGTCATTTCACTTAAAGGCGATATAATTCTAACAGTATTACTGGCTGGATCCCACATGACATCGCAGGCATACGATTCGCTGAAGAATCTTAAAGGAATCAGGGTTCGACCGTCCTTAATTACCGGAGGAACATCTAAAGTCACGACAGCGTCATTAACGTATGCGGCTTTATTACCTATTTGCAATGTAACATAAGTACCGTTATGAACAGCATTGACTATTTTTTTATCTCCATCCCATCCAACTTCGATATTTAACGCTTCCGCAATAGCCCGAAAAGGTACCAACGTCCTCCCATTTACTATTACTGGCTCGACATCAAAAACTATTGGCAATTCATCGACCAATACCGGTATTTTCTTTGAATCATAGGCAAAGGAGGGCATCGAAAAAATACCCGCCAGGAAAAAAATTAACACAGAAACAGAAAACAAACGCTTCATAAGTCTACCCCCTATTAGAAATTGCGCACAGCAGGATTGCTTCTTTATGTCCACTATATTCTAATCGCGCAAAATAAAACTGTCAATGCAGGCTGCATTTATTACTTAAGCATATATCATATAAAAAATCATAAAAGATGAACACATTGACACGCTTCAAATATAATGAAACAAGATCTGAATATTTCATACTTGAAATGAGGTGTTTGGATCTATGTCAATACTTTGGACAGAAATATAAGTTTTTTACTAAGCACCG
>CAZHBR010000135.1:0-4674 GCA_964530755.1 uncultured Oscillospiraceae bacterium
GCTTGCAGATAAACAACTACGTATTGTTCTAACTTCTGAAGCTGAAAAATATATGCCTCTCTGATGATTTGGCGCTGCTTCCTCTTTCAAAGCAGAAGCAAAAGGAGAAAACGGACAGGTACATTTTATTTTTTCCAAGTGAATTGATATATCGCTATGCAAAGGAGGGGAACAGGAAAGATTGGATTGATTTCTGCATGTTCATGATCAGGCATCTTTTGAATCGATTTCCGGATAAGGAGCTGGTGCTGCTGCCTCATGTCTTGATGCCAAAACACGTGGATGATCGCATCATAATAAGGGAGCTTCAGGAAATGGACAGCAGGCTGATTGCTATGACCAAAGAAATGCTGCCTTATGAAATAAGGGATTACATTCAGAGCTCTCTGTTTATAGTATCTGCCAGGATGCATCCTGTCATCTCGGCAATTCAATGCGGTATTCCCGCCGTTGCGCTGGCATACAGCGACAAGTACCAAGGCATTATCGGCGAAAAATTCAAACTGGAAGAGTGCATCATCGATGTGCGCTACAATACCTATAATGAAATGAAAGAGGACTTTGTGCGCTGCATCGAGGATACAGAAAAAAGAAGAGAGGAACAAATCAAGAAAATGGAAATTTTTGGTGAGATTGCAAAAGAAAATATAATGGAATCCTTGAAATGGATAAAGGAAGAGCTAGATGATCGATCAGATAGAAAATGACAAATGCACCGGTTGTAAAATGTGCCAGGATATATGCCCGGCTGAATCCATATCCTATAAAGCGGATGGCAAAGGTTTTTTCTATCCCGTTGTTGATTATCAAAGCTGCATCCGATGCAGGTTATGCATAACGAATTGCCCCGCCCTGACTGCTTATGTCAAAGATAAAAAAGAACCGAAGGTCTATTTTGCATGGGCAAAAGATGATGAGATCAGGATGAGAAGCACATCGGGAGGTATTTATACGGTTTTAGCAAAGGACTATATAAACAGCGGTAAATATATAGCGGGATGCCGGTATTCTTTGGATTGCAAGAGTGCGCATCATGTGATATGTAATGACAGCGCAGGCTTGTCCAATATAGCGGGATCAAAATATATACAAAGCGATACCGCCTCAGTGTATAGGGATATAGAGGCACTCTTAAAAGAAGGCAAGGAGGTTCTATTTTGCGGAACCCCATGCCAAAGCGCGGCGCTGCAAAGATATATGGGCGGGCCATGTAAAGGTCTGGTTACCGTAGATTTTGTGTGCAAGGGCGTCTCTTCACCGAAAGCGTATGCCGAACATATTTCGAAATTGGAGGAAAAATTCAAGTCAAAAGTTTCAGCTGTCCATATGAAGAATAAAAGAAAGGGATGGTATAGCCTGGGGATACTGATAAAATTTAAAGGCGGGGGTGAATATTTTCGAAAAGGATGGCATGACCCCTGGGTTAGGGAATATATAAATAATATGCATCTGCGCCCCTCCTGTTATAATTGCGGTTACCGCACTCTTCCAAGGGTGTCGGACATCACCTTGGGGGATTTCTGGGGCATACGGGGTGTTGATAAAAAAGAATTGTTTAAAGGCATCTCTTTGGTGATGATAAATTCGCCTGAGGGTGAAAAACTGTTTGTTCAGGTCAAAGAAAGCATGATCTATGGAGCGAAGACCTTAAATGAGGCAGCGGAGGGCAATCCGAGTCTGATGAAAGACAGCATGATAAAGGGTGAAAACCGGCTAAAGGGGCTTTTAAAGAGGGCATGCAATATCGTAAGATACGTGGATCTTTTTAAGTTCGTACGCTTTAATTATTTTAATAGAAGCATTATCCGCGATAAAGGCTCTTATCTCATTACATATAGAAACAGCATAATACATCTTGATAAAAGCGCAAGAATATATATCAGCGGGGGAAAAATAGAACTTGGTTCTAATAAACTGAAGGGATCAAGGGCGGAAACGTACCTTCGGATGGGTGAAAATTCCGTATGGAGGTCTGAAGGAGGTGCTCTATTATACTATAATACCTTGATTGAAATCCAAAAAGATGCTCAGCTTGATACGGGCTATTTCAGCGCTAATTGCGATACGAAAATAATATGCTCAAAGAAAATAACGATAGGAAATGATGTTATGATGGGCAGAAATATCGTAGTCTATGACAGCGATCATCATCGATTAACAAGAGAGGGTAAATCGGTAAATCCTGATTTGGAAGTAAATATCGAAGATCACGTCTGGCTTACAAAGGATGTTACTGTATTAAAAGGTTCAAATATAGGAAAGGGAAGCATTATTGCGGTAAATACCGTATTAAAAAAGGATGTTCCCCCAAGATCGATGGCAGTAGGTAATTCATTGGCGGGGGTTACGCCTCTTGATTCAAATTTTGATTGGAGCAGGGAAAAAACCTATGCAGGTGATTCTTATGAAGATTAAAGCTGTAATTATTTTATTCATAATAGCGGTTGTTGGATTGTCGTTTGGAGGTTCTGCATCCCGCTGTTCTGCCGTAGACTATGTTTCCCTTGGCGATTCCTATGCATCGGGGCAGACACCGTATAAGGATCCCGACGGATATGGCTATTCAGATATGATAAGGGATAAGCTGGACGATTGCGGAAAATTGGGCCGATATAGCAAGAAGGGTGTATCGGGGTACAGGACGATGGATCTGCTGAATCAGCTTTCGGAAATTCGCAGCTTATTGTATGATGCAGAGATTGTAACTGTAGATATTGGAATAAATGACATTCTCAGCTTAGAGGAAAAAAAGGCGTGGGATCTTGATCATTCTGCTGAAAACCTTTTAGCATTCCGGCGGGAAGCAGAAGGAAGAATTGGAATCGTCAAGGATAATATTGTATCTGCAATCAAAAAGATAAAAACAGTCAACCGGAAATCCGGGCCATTGGTCTATATAATGGGCTATTTTGATGCATTCCCTGATGACACGGCGATGCAGCCCCTTATAATACATCTTAACGAGGCGATCAGTGAGGCGGCAAATGAAACCGGTGCGGTTTATGTGGATACGATGGAAACAGTAGGAGGGGACAGGGAGGGCCACCTCGCAGGAGATATTCACCCTACAAAGCAAGGATACATGGCTATAGCAGAGGCATTTTGGGATCATATTTATGAGGATTTGGTAAAGGTGGAAAAATGAACAAAGAAAGAATCATGGTGCTTTACAGCGAGATAATGCAAAAGGGGCACAAATTATCCATACCTAAGACATTTTACTATAATCGAAGGCTGGGATTGCAGGGGATTTCTTTGAAAATTGCAAAAGGCAGCATAATTGAAATAAAAAGAACAGGCAGAGTTCACATACCCTTTGGAAAATTGGAATTCGGGTTCGATTACCTTAACAGAAACAGAACTTCATTAAAAATGGGAGAGGGCTCACGCCTTTACCTGCACGGTTCCGCCTGCATCGGAAACGGTTCCAGGATAACTGTTGCAGACGGCGCTATTTTGACCATAGGAAAGGATGTATTTATAAACGAAAACAGTCGAATTACGGCTACAAGGAAAATACAAATAGGGGACGGGACATACATAGCATGGGATGTAGTGATAATAGATACTGATTTTCACCACATTATCGAAAAAGGGATCAAAAAATCCAACACCGCAGGTGTTTTTATAGGTGACAACGTGTGGATATGCGCGGGGGCTATGATCCTAAAAGGCGTTACCATCGGATCCGGCGCGGTAATCGGTTCAAGAGCCGTTGTAACCGGGGATGTCCCGCCCAACTGCTTAGTGGGCGGGAATCCGGCAAAAGTCATCAGGGACAACGCAATGTGGGGTATATGATTTTGCTATTTTTTCTTGTTCGCCAATACCTGTTTTCCTAGCAGGGTCAGGGTTTTAGAGGGCAGGTCCCCATAATCTATTGAATCATCAGACACCTCTTTCTCTATGATCTCTTTTCCCAGGTTCACCAACCCTTTTGACACCAAATTCCCTATATCCCTAGATGTCATATCTCCCATATCTTTCTTCATAAACACATCTCCTTTATAAAATGTTTCTGCAATGGTAGTATGTCCTTTTTTTAAGCCGGGATTCAATGGAAGTCGATAGATTATGCCGGAGAAATCGGTTATAATATATGTACAATATTTTCCGGAGGGGGATGAACCGACATGAAAAGAACATACAATAAACTCGTAAGGGACAGAATCCCGGAACTCATCCGGGAAAGCGGAAGGAAATATACTTCCCGGATCCTGTCAGATGAAGAATATCTTAAGGCGCTTATAGATAAAGTGATCGAGGAGATGGAGGATTATCGAGAAAGCGGAAACGAAGAGGAGCTTGCAGATGTCTATGAGGCGCTTGATTGCCTTATGAAGTTTAAAAACTATGAACCTTTGCGAATGGATTATCTTAAGCTGATGAGGCGCGAATCAAGGGGCTCCTTTATGAAGCGGATTTTGCTTGAAGAGGTAGAGGATTGATGAAGGTATTAGTGACCGGGGGAACGGGTTATATCGGGTCTCATACACTTGTGGTACTGCTTGAGGCCGGGCATAATGTAGTGGTGGCAGACAACCTTTCTAACAGTGATGAAAAGGTTTTAGAGAAAATTTTTGCCATCACCCGTAAAAAAGTGGATTTTTATCGGGTGGATGTAACAGATGAGGCTGATGTAGATGCAATATTCACTGAACACTTTTTTGACGG
>CAZHBR010000136.1:0-4656 GCA_964530755.1 uncultured Oscillospiraceae bacterium
CGTACTGGGACAGATAGCCGCAGGTATGCCGATATTGGCGCAGCAAAACATAGAAGACAGCTTTCCCGTACCTTCCCGTTTTCTTGGAAAAGGCAATCACTTCATGCTCACTGTCAAAGGAGACAGCATGATAGAGGCAGGTATATTTAACGGAGACTATATTCTCATCCTGCAGCAAAACACAGCAAAAAACGGGGATATTGTTGCGGCAATGGTAGATGGCTTCGAAAGCGAGGCTACCGTAAAAACGTTTTATCAGGAGAAAGGACATATCAGACTTCAACCGGCGAACTGAAAGGGATATTCCGTTACCTATCCTGATCTACCGATTTACCAAAAGCTTTTTAATTCCATTTTCCAGACCCTCCAGGCTCAATTCATACATTGGAAACATTTCTTTAAGCATTCTTAAAGTATACCGCCCGAATATACTGTCCCATACAACCTCGGGGATTGGATTCAGCCAAATATGGTGGGGGTATTTATTTTTAAACCTGTCTAACCACTCTATACCGGGTATTTCGTTATAGAGGCCTATCAAACAATTTCCTCCCGGACTTAAAAGCTCTGACGGCGCCATAGCTCCATCTCCCACAAATATCAATCTGTATTCGCTTCCCAGATTTTTAAGCACCCATTCTGTATCTATCCACTCTCCCCTTATGCAATGCGGAGTCGTGTAAAGGTGTTCGTATATACAGTTATGAAAATAATATACTTTGAGATCCTTAAAATGATTTGATTTGTTTACCGACTGAAACAAGGCGCTGCAAAGCCTGCTGTAGCGCGCCATAGAGCCATCCGAATCAAAAAGAAGAAGCAGCTTTATCATGTTTTTCCTGGGTTTATCAAAAACAAGCTTCAAAATGCCACCGCTGTCGGTGGTAGCATCGATTGTTGCACCAATATCAAGTTCAGTTTTGGGCGCTTCTATTAGCGAAGAATGCTGTCTGAGTCTGCGAAATGCCAGTTGAAATTGTCTAGTATCAAGAATATTATCCTGACGGAAATCGCGATATGAACGCTGTTCCGCAACCTGCAAAGCGGATCTGTAAGCGCTTTCACCCCCGACCCTTATACCTTGCTTGGCAAAACCTCCATGTCCTAACGGAGACGTACCTTCGGTTCCTATCCAATAGTTCCCGCCGCTATGGCGCGAATGCTGTTCCTCAAGACGTTTTGCAAGCATATCCTGCAATTCATTTAACCCATATAAGGGGGCGTCCGGATCGATCTTATCAAAAAGTTCATCCTTCGTCTTACCTTTGCCGGAAAGCCACTCCCACACTTCCTTCGGTATATCTGTTGCAGTTTTCACATCCTTAAAATAAGTTGCGAACGCCAAATCAAATTTATCGTAATCGGCCTCACTTTTTACAAGCACAGTGCGGCTAAGATGATAAAAACCCAAAAGACTTGGGCCGCAAAGGCCTTTGTCGAGGGCTGCCATCAGATCAAGCCATTCCTTCATAGAAACTTTAAGCCTGTATTCCCTTAAAAGATGAAAAAAATCAATAAACATCAAATACCCCAGCGTTTTTGGTTATAGCCTTTTTCTTTTATGTCGCATACCAGGTCGATATCTTGATTTTTCTTTAGCAGCACTCCGATAAACGGAAGATCATCCCCTATTTTATTGATAGGAATTCCGCTTATGGACAAAGCCTTAAGCCAATCAAGCAACTCCGAGGTGCTGGGTTTTTTCTGTACATCATTTATGTCACGGATCCAGTAAAAAGCTTTGACGGCCTGCTCAAGCAGCTTCTTATCCAGATTATCGAAATGAACTCCTATTATCTCTTTCATCGTATCTGTATCGGGAAAGTCGATATAATGGAAAATGCACCGGCGCAAAAAAGCATCCGGAAGCTCCTTTTCTGCGTTGGAAGTGATGATAACAATAGGCCTTTTTTTAGCCTTGACGGTCTCTTTAGTTTCGGGAATATAAAATTCCATCTTGTCCAATTCCCAAAGAAGATCGTTAGGGAACTCCAGATCAGCTTTATCCACCTCATCAATTAAAAGCACCGGCTGTTTCTCAGCCATAAATGCTTCGCCCAGTTTTCCCGGTTTAATATACTGCTTTATATCGGCAACGTCTCCTTCATCGAACTGGCTATCATACAGGCGCTGCACAGTATCGTATACATAAAGTCCATCCTTCGCCTTGGTCGTGGATTTAATACTCCAAATGATCAGTTCTTTAGACAACGCCAAAGAGATTGATTCCGCCAGCATTGTTTTGCCTGTTCCGGGCTCTCCCTTTACAAGCAAGGGTTTTTCTAAAGCTACAGCCACATTTACTGCATGCATAAGCTCGGGACTGACAACATAGTTATCGCTCCCCCTGTAATGTGTTACTCCATTCTTCATTCAGTCGCTCCTTATCTTATTTCTCTTTTTTAATCTTCCAAAGATGCATTCAGAGCCTTAATGATGCCTTTAGCAACTGCACCCGCATAGGCTTCGGCAAAGCCTTCGGATAGAATAGTTTCAAGATCCGAGGAGTTTGACAAAAAACCACCCTCGACTATGACAGCGGGCATAAGGGTCTTATTGAGCACCGCCAAATGAGGGGCGTTTTTAACTCCCCGATCATTTAAACCTGTTGCAGATACCATTTCAGCCTGTATGTATGAACCTATTGTGCGGCTAGACAAACCATATTTATATTCTCCATCCTTGCCGTAATAAAGGACCTCTGTCCCGCAGGGTTTAGAAACCTCTGCAGCGTTATGGTGAATACTGATATATAAATCCCCACCCATAAGATTAGCCGCTTCAGGCCTTTCATACAAGCCCATGCTTATATCATCATCGCGAAGCAAAACTACATTTGCTCCCGCTTCTTTCAAATATTCATAAATATTTAAAGCCACAACCAGGTTTAAATCCTTTTCCCATACCGCGTGCACGCCGTTTCTTTTTCCTTCCGCTCCCGGATCCCTTCCCCCGTGACCGGGATCAAGTACAATTAGCCTCCCTGAAGCCCGCCAATCAAGTTTTGGCAAGTTCGGCCGGGCCTTCCCCCTGTCCCAGTCCCCTCTACTTTGCTCTGATTCTATATCAGGCCTTGGAAAATCTATATACAAAGATGTTCTTTCAGGCGAAAGGCTGATTCTTCCCGCCACTTTATTATTAAGATCCATCACGATACGCACCGTATTGTTGTCAAATTGGGAAAAGCGCACCCCTCTGATTACATCATTTTCAACTGCTATCGTTCCTGCTTTATCCTGATATATGGCATTTCCCACATCCATGCCAAAGCGAAAGGGTTCTTCATAAGCAAAAGATCTTGCATCAACTATTTCAGCATCTGCCTGAACAACAACCCTGTAATGATCCTTTATTTCCTCCAGATAAATTGCTTCCACCTCTATACACCCATCAGTTTCAGGCGATGTAACAAGCACTGTCCTTGATACAGCGTCCCAATCCACTTTACAGTTAAGGCTTTCCATTACAAAGCGTAAAGGGATCATTGTCCGACCGTTAATAATCCTTGGGGGAACATCCATCATCTTTACTCCCCCATTTACAAAACCTGAAGTGTTATCTATGGTAACCTGCACCCTGCGATCTCCGAGTACGGCAGTAGCCATCTTCGCATCGGGTTCCCAGAATATATCCCCGCCCATGGCTTCCAATAATGCTCGGTAGGGTACCAGCGTTCTGCCGTTTTCGATTAGAGGAGTAACATCTGTTATAATTATATCTCCATCGAGCTTTAATGTGACCTCCTTTTCAGCGGAGAAGGCCGCAATACTTCCTAAAGCCAGCATAAGGCACAGAAGCAGAGCATACCCTAATAGTCTTCTCATAACTAACCCCTTTCCGTATATCGTTTCGCTGTCGATTATTGGATCATCATGTTGATTATAGTATAACCGGAAAGGTTCAGTAAGGTTTTTTGGATAATGTAATCGAATTGTAACGAAAATTTTTATAAAAATGGCGCAAGCCGTCGCCAAAGCTCTGCTACGGGCAACCCCATCACGGTATAAAAGTCTCCTTCGATTCTTTTAACAAGCAGTGCCCCCATATCCTGTATCCCGTAAGCGCCGGCCTTATCCATAGGGGATCCTGTTTCTACATATCTTCTGATCAATTCCTTTGTCATCTCATCGTAAGGGTAGAACTCGACCGATGCTTTAGAAAAAAAAACGTCCTTGAGGTTTGTGCTTACTATGCTCACACCGGTTAGAACATGGTGCTTGCGTCCGCACAAATTTTTGAGCATCTCCATGGCTTCCTTTTCAGACCTAGGTTTCCCTATAATCTTTTCTTCTGAGATTACTACTGTATCCGCGCCGATGACAACGGCACTGGGATGTAAAGTGTGAATCGCCTCTGCTTTTGCGCCTGCAAGCTCTATAACTATTTTTTCGGCAAGTACATCAAAGGATTGACCGATACCGCCTGTTTTTAATCTGTCTACTATAGTCCTTTCGTTCACTTTCGCAATTTGAATATCAAACGGCCTCCCGCACAGATTAAGCAGCTCCCGCCTTCTTGGAGAAGCGCTAGCCAATATAAGTCTGGATGCTCCGTTATAATGTGATTCCATTCGCCACCTCATAAAAACAATTTACAAATTCGATAGTGTAAAATAGTTCTGGGTAAAAGAAGAAGGTCTTTTTTCAGCTCGGATAT
>CAZHBR010000137.1:0-4639 GCA_964530755.1 uncultured Oscillospiraceae bacterium
AGGATTGCGGGGCTACATCAAGCTACAGCGTCAGCTTTCCGGCGCACTCGACGAGGTGCGCAATAAGTTACGTTGTCAAGTGCGGGAAGTCTATGCTGAAACATTCACCCAACTACGGGAGATTTGCCTAAAGTCAAAGGTTAAGGAGGACATCCTTCCCAATGAAGATGCCACCATTCACCTAAAGTCATCCCCATCGAATATCCTGCAGTTACCCTGATCATCCTTTTTAGGCTGGATGGATAAATTGTTTACGCAGAAAGTAGTTCTGCTTCCCAATAGGGGTGTAAAAAAGGCTTTTTCTTCATCGATCTTTATAAACTGAGTGAATTCTAGTTTCCCCTGATAGAATGCGGGATCATGATCCTCATAAAGTATGTTTAGGAAAACCGTGGCATCTATAACA
The DNA here is from genome assembly GCA_964530755.1 of uncultured Oscillospiraceae bacterium. Lineage (GTDB taxonomy): Bacteria > Bacillota > Clostridia > Peptostreptococcales > Anaerovoracaceae > CAYRNC01. The sequence goes on from CAZHBR010000137.1 coordinate 407, forward strand.
GCCTTTTCACGGTTGATCTGTTTGTGGTTTTCGACAACATTAACACCTGCAAGAAGTATCATGTCTATATCGGGCATATCATCCTTCAGCCTTAATTCCTCTGACAGCTCAAAGGTTTCGGTTTTTCTGAATGCTACATCCATCGCCTTAATTCCCTCGTGCCGGCATTCAATCTCCTCATTTTCCAAGCCTTCAAACATTTTTATTTCTCGAACGCGATACTCCCTTGGTGTCAGCAGAATATCGGCTTTAATACGGAATTTACGCTCATTTATGCGCTCTACATCTATAGATTCTATCTTTGCCTCGATCACAATTTGACTGTTGGATGAAGCGTCAATTGCGGCATCCTCCCGAAAAGGTATCCGCGTTTCAAGCGATATCGGCCCTTTTATTCCCTCTCCGCCTTCCGGCATATAAAGGGTGGATGCGATTATATCCCCTTCCGCTTTTATGGATACCGATCCAAAGGGGACGTTATGCGCAGGCATCTGCAGGCGTCCCTCTATGTAAAGAAGACTTTTCATATCAGGTTTTACATCGGGTATCAGCACATCCTCCTCGACGTGCAGTCCAATAGGCTTATGCCTGCAAAGATCCGTAAAATCCAAGGTTTTTTCAATCTGACCGCCGACCGCCGCTTTTTTAACCGAAGCCTTTTCATATATCGGCATGGCAGCAGGTATGGCAACCGGCATTTTATCCTTTCGGATTATATGGAGCTCCGATTCACTTTCCAGATTTTTTTTCGATGTCGGAAGAACATCAATCTCATCCGGCCCTGCCTCAGGCTCTCCTTTTGATACCGGTATAGCATCGGCCTCATCCGGCTCTGCTTCAGACTCTCCTTTTGACACCGATATAGCATCAGCCTCATCCGGCTCATTGTTTTCCGCATCTGCAACCTTTATATCCTCTGTTTTTATCAGATTTCCAACGGGCTGCAATTTTTCCTCGCCGCTTTCCTTTTCAACGATTTCTTTTCCTCCGATTTCTTTTCCGCTTTGCTTCGGCTCCTGTTCCATTTCAAAAGGTGCCGGCCCACTAACCGGCACCACATCCTCCGCAGTTTCCGGTTCCATTGGGAGGGCCTCTTTCTCGGCGGAAAGGGCTTTGTACAGATGATCGTAAGCAGCCTGATCAAATTCCTCCTCAGGCTTTGCGGGCTGCAATGCATACTCCGGAATAGATTCGGAATCAAAGACGTTATTTTTGTATTCCATGGTACCCTCCCCCTTTAAGGCTGCGATCTGGCGAAAGCACGGCATCGCCCACTTCCGCAATATTAGTTTATTCCGGGAAGGGATTCAATATGACAAGAAGTCCTATTTTGAAAACAGGACTTCACAGTTTATTTCAAATCATCTTTCAAGATCATATCTTTTAATCTGTCGATGTGATTGAAGGCGGCCTTGCTAGCCCTCTTCGCATCTTTATTGAGTATGGCCTCATATATGCACCTATGCTCGGGAACCATCTCCTTGGCCCGTTTAAAATCCTTATAATAAATGTACCGAAACCTGAGCACAAGCTCTTGAAGCTGTTCTACCAAAGCGATCAGATGGCTGTTACCGCTTGCATCGACGATCATGCGATGAAATCGACTGTCAGTTTCGATCATAGCCCGCATATCGCCCTTTAAAAGAGCGTCCTCAAATTGCTCCAGCACCTGCCTTAAAGATGCTTTTGCTTTATCCTGCATTCTCTTAGCAGCAAGGCAGGCTGCTAAACCCTCCAGGTTGCTTCTTACCTCCAAAATATCCATCATCCTTTTTACGGACATTAAAGATGCATAGGCGCCTTTACCCGGCCGAATAGTTACAAGACCTTCTTTCTCCAACTTCCTTATAGCCTCTCGCACGGGCGTCCTGCTCACGCCCATTTCATCCGCCAGCTCCACCTCCATCATGCGCATCCCCGGTTTAATGAGGTCGGTAAGTATCCTTTTTTTCAGCTCTTCATAAACGATCTCTCTTAAAGGTTTATTGCCCTCGATGACAGCATTATACATACAGCTCACTCCTATCGAACGGTTTTTGTTAAAAATGTTTCCGGATTAACCTCTTTGATTTTCTGATAAAGCTTCCCGGCTAATGCCTCGTCCTTTATAAGAGAGAAAACTGCGGGGCCGCTTCCGCTCATCATGGATCGAAATTTTCCTTCTTCGGATTCCATTATGCTCTTTGTGTATACAATTGAAGGATAGCGCATTTCACATACTGATTCAAGCACATTGCCCATGTTTGCAACAATCTTATCGAAATCTCCCTGTTCAAGACCCTGTAAAACAAGCCCGGTGTCCGGCCTTTTTACTATTTCATTTAAACAAAGCGCTTTATAAATTTCAGCGGCGGATACGTTAAAAGGAGGCTTTGAAAGGACCACAAAGGCGGATACAGAAGGAAGAGGCGTGAGCCTTTCTCCAATGCCGCAGGCCAAAGCGCAGCTTGATGCCTCCTCCTTCAAGAATCCTAATTCTTTGTGATATGCAGCCTGGCCCATCAGACAAAAAGGCACATCGGCTCCCAGCCTTGTACCTATATTAATCAGATCTTTTAATGATAGATTCAACCCCAACAGATGTGAAAGCGCGTGAATCACGGCCGCCCCGTCGGCACTTCCCCCCCCTAAGCCTGCCCCTGCGGGAATCCGTTTTGTAAGCTGAATTTTTATATTTTCATTTCTTTTCCCGCATTGGGACAGCATCAGAAGGGCCGCCCTGCAGGCCAGATTTTCTTCATTCTTAGGTAAAAAAGGATCATCGCATTCAAGGAAAATATGACCTGAGGCATCATTTTCATATAAAGAAACACGAACCGTATCGTAAAGATCTATCTGATGCATGATTGTAACTATTTCATGATAACCGTCTTTACGCTTGCCAAGTATATCCAATGAAAGGTTGATTTTGGCGAATGCCTTTAAGGCTATCTCTTTCATCAGCCACCCCACCTGAAAAGAAACGCCGGGATTTCCCGGCGTTTTAAGTGCACTACATTTCTACAATTAAGGCTGCTCCCTGCCCGCCGCCTATGCAAAGGGTCGCAAGTCCGTATTTTGAATCTCTTTTTTTCATCTCGTAGAGCAAGGAAACCAATATTCTTGCTCCCGAGGCACCTATAGGATGTCCTAAGGCGATAGCACCGCCGTTGACATTCAGCTTTTCAGAATTGAAATTGAGTTCCTTCCCTACTGCAAGAGACTGGGCTGCAAAGGCTTCATTAGCTTCAACCAGATCCATATCGTCAATCGTCAGGCCGGCTTTTTCCAAAGCTTTTCTGGACGCAGGTATGGGACCAACACCCATGATCGAAGGATCCACTCCGGCAGAGGCATACGATTTAATGGTTGCCAAAGGCGAAAGTCCAAGCTCATCGGCTTTTTCCCCGGACATGACTACCAAAGCGGCTGCACCGTCGTTTATACCTGAGGAATTAGCGGCAGTAACGTTTCCGTCTTTTTTAAATGCGGGCCGTAGCCGGGCAAGCTTTTCCGGCGTGCTCCCGAATTTGGGGAATTCATCAGTATCAAAGACGATGGGATCCCCCTTCCTTTGAGGAATCACAACAGGCACTATTTCATCCTTGAATCTTCCGGTTTTAATGGCCTCTTCTGCTTTCATTTGAGAATTGCAGGAGAACTCATCCATTTCTTCTCTAGTTAACTTCCACTGTTCACAGACATTCTCCGCCGTGATCCCCATGTGATATTTGTTAAAAATATCGGTCAGGCCGTCATGAACCATCATATCAATCAGCTTCACATCACCCATCCTGGCACCCCAGCGGGTATTGTTACTGAAATAAGGGGCAAGGCTCATATTTTCGCAGCCTCCGCATACGATACAATCTCCATCCCCCGCCTTGATTATCTGCGCTGCCATCGATACGGCCCTGAGCCCTGAACCGCATACCTTATTCAATGTCAAAGAAGGCATTTCCACGGGGAAGCCTGCCCCGATGGCAACCTGCCTTGCCACATTCTGCCCTAATCCGCCCTGCAGCACATTACCGAATATAACCTCATCCACAATATCAGGGGTAATGCCGGCTCTTTTAAGGGCCTCCTTAACGACAATGGTTCCCAGTTCCACAGCGGAGGTGCTTTTCAGAGCGCCTCCATAGCTTCCAATGGGAGTTCTTACCGCACTGACGATTACAACTTCTTTCATAATCATAACCTTGTATAATGAAATTACATTATACGTTTTCCTTTCCACACAATTTCTTGTGT
>CAZHBR010000138.1:0-4536 GCA_964530755.1 uncultured Oscillospiraceae bacterium
GCTTATTTTGTCATGCAATTATCAAGGTACATTCAGCAACAAAATTTGCATTACTCTTTATTAAAAATCTATTGACTTCATATAGTCAGTCTCCACACAATCTTATTACAGAGTGCTGTTTCATTCAAGGCTAAAGATTTCGCCTTATTTATGCCAGGTGATATGGTGCAAGAATAAATCGTCAATAAACGACGATATGCACGTCGGTTTTTTCCGAATTATTCCAGCTTGCCCAAAGGGCTGGTCAAAGATATAATAATCAAAGCATAACGCTAGGAAGGATAAAAGTAGAAAAGGCGGAAGCGCATGAAAAAAAAGAATAAGACAGCCCTCGTTCTTGGAGGAGGCGGCTCAAGAGGAGCCTATGAAATAGGCGTTTGGCAGGCGCTGAGAGAAATGGACATGAAAATAGACATCGTGACCGGTGCCTCCGTAGGCGCGATTAACGGTGCCATGATCGTCCAGAATTCCTTTGAACTGACTGTAGAGCTTTGGAAGCATCTAGAAAACGATATGATTTTCGACAAGGGCATATTAAAAAAAGAAGACGCGCCTCTTAAAATTCTTTTAAAAGAATACGTCGACGAGAATGCGGTTCGAAAAAGCCCTGTGGATTACGGCCTTGTGACTGTGGAACTTCCGTCATTAACGACCCATTATCTTTATAAAAATGATATCCCGAAAGGACGGCTGATCGATTTTATTATAGCCTCTGCTTCTCTCTTCCCCGCCTTCTTACCCCAGGATATCGATAATGTAAAATATGTGGACGGAGGATATCAGGATAGCCTGCCGATAGAAATGGCAACAAAAAAAGGCGCTGACAGAATCATTGCCGTGGACCTGGATTCAGGTGTTATAAAGCCTGTAACCTCAAAACAGAATGCGGATATTATCCATATACATTCAAAATGGGATTTAGGCAATATTTTAGTATTTAAAGGATCTAATGCATCCCGCATCATGCGCCTAGGCTACCTGGATACGCTGAAGCTGTTTGGCTTCTACGACGGCAGCTACTACTGCTTTCCTAAAGGGCACCTGAACAGAAAGACCCTGGAATATGCAGAGGTGACCGGACGTCTCTTTGGCATTGAACCTGTTCACCTTTATTCAAAGGGAATATTTGACGAGAGAATAAGGGAAAACGTTCTTTCATATAGAAATGAGATAGAGCGGGAGCTTTTAGATTTCAATAAAGCTATACGAAACGGCAAGATCGGGAAGAAAGGCATTCCCAATCTGTTGCAGAAGATCAATGAGCGAACTATGACGATCATAATCGCCGACTATTTAAGAAAACACCCCTCATCCGAAAAAACGTTTCTTACAAAATCCGCTTTAATGCTATTTAAAGAACCTTATAAAGCTGCTGTATATCTAGTCAAGACCGGCCTTATCTGATCGATTCAATGCGTTTTCTTATAGCAAAGAACCTGGCAGCGGGCGTCTTGGCTAAAGCGGCGGTCAACAATGCAGCGATAAGGAAGCCCATCACAAACTGAATCATGTTTGCAGGTATGCTGAATGCGGCTACGGCAAAATTCCCGTACATTACACCGCCTGCGATATAATATCCGAAGACCATAAACAGGCCTGCCAATGTCATGCCTAAGATCTCCGAAACGGGGATGATGAAATGTTCAGTTTTTCTGATTATCAACGCGATAAGGATTAAAAATACCGGGATAAGCAGTGCCGCAAACATTAGCTGACTTTGTACAGTATTGATAAAGACACCAAGTTCACTGACAGTGGGAGTATCCTCCGATAAAAGAGCAGCCGGATTGTTTGCGGTCTCAAATTCAACTATTTTACCCACCCCAAAATGAAAGATCAGCCAGAAGCCTGCTGTTGCGATAACGGCGAGGGTGGTATTCCGCTTACTGTGCATGCACTTTTCTATGGTAAGCCCCATAAGCAGCGCCATTAGACCTTTAATTGCGAATGTCCAGGGCACCCAATGCACATAGCCTAAAAACATATCGGCCAAAGCTGACCCGACTCCTGCGGCCGCTGCACCGTATCGCCACCCCAGTATCAATACCGACAGAAATATCATACTATCCCCAAGGTGAATATATCCGTTGGTAAAGGGTACAGGTATGGCAATCATCATCGTGGTAACCGTAATTACGGCCATCATCAAACCCGTCATTATGAGCTTATTTGTTTTTTCTTTATTCGTCACCTTTCATCACCTGCCTATCAATTCCTTCTACAATCAGAATACAACAGAATTGTAATTATTAAAACAGTCAGTTAATACTATTTTTATAGGTACAGTTACACATTTATACTCGAAAATGATATAATTCTATGATATAATGTGTACAGTTTGAAAAATGCACCAATACAAAGGAGAAATCATGATAACCTTGACTCCGATTCTGGATGACAGCATAAAGACCCCTCTCTATCAGCAGCTTTTCGCATATATCAGGGAAGCAATACTTACCGGAGATATCCCCCCGGGGGAAAAACTGCCCTCGCTCCGGTCACTTGCCAAATCCTTAAGCCTGAGCGTGACAACGGTGGATTTAGCCTACAATCAGCTTCAGGTAGAAGGATACATCAACAGCAGGCCTCAATCGGGCTATTACGTGAACGCCATATCCCCCCGAAAAAAGAATTCCAAAACCGAAACCGCCGGAGGCCCCGGGCTGACACATGAAAATACAATGGAAATCACCCGGCCCAAGAACGGCGTTTACTGTGATCCTTCCGGTTTTGACTTTACTAAATGGAAAAAATGCATAAACCGGATACTGACAGATAAAAGCGATTTACTCATGCAGGAAGGCGACCCAAGAGGCGAAGCACCTTTGAGATATGAAATATCAAAATACATATATCAATCCCGGGGAGTAAGCTGCAACAGGGATAGGATAATAATAGGGGCCGGAACGCAGCAGCTCATCGGCCTGCTTTGCATTATATTGCAGCAAATAGGAATCGACCACGTTTCTTTTGAAGATCCGGGCTATCTTCCCGTGCGGGGAATTTTTAGAGACAGAGGATTTAAGATGACAGGGGTCCCCATAGATAAAGATGGAATCAGCATTGAAAAGCTGCCCACCAACATAAGGTCCACTGTATATGTAAGCCCCTCCAACCAGTTCCCCACGGGCTCCGTGATGCCCATAGCAAGAAGATATGCCCTCCTTGATTGGGCATTTCGCAACAGCAGCATTGTCATAGAAGACGATTACAACAGCGAGCTGCGTTACGACAGCCGCCCTGTCCCCTCCTTGCAGGGCCTAGACAACAAGGATCTTGTAGTTTATCTGGGTTCTTTTTCTTCAACGCTGTTTCCGTCAATTAAAATTAGCTACATGGTCCTGCCGTCCTCTTTGCATAGACTGTCCCTGGAGGTTCTTGGAGATTATACCCAAACTTGTTCAAAAACAGAACAGCTGACTCTGGCCCTTTATATGGAGAACGGTTATTACATGACCCATTTAAAAAGAATCCGGAAATTATACGCACAAAAAAAACAAGCCGCTTCGGCAGCTATACGCAAGTACGCAGGTAAAAACATAAAAATTCTGCACAGCGGCTCGGGCATGCATATGCTTTTAGCATTAAAAAATATAGCCGGTCCCAAAACCACAGACGATATTTGTCGGCTGGCACATGAAGCCGGCTTTATGCTGGTCCCCATAAAGGAATCCTTCGGAGAAAAGACCGATACGGGTACAGTCATTTTCTATTACACGCGCATACCCTTAGAAGAAATGGAGGAAGCTGTTAAAAAGCTTTCCACCCTCCTTTAATCCAGGAAGGTACATATCTCGCTAAGTTCCTTCTTTTTTGGGCTTCTTGCGCCCTCTTCGGGTACCCCGATGCAGAACATACAGGCAAGAAAATAATCCTCTTTCTCAAAACCCGCCTCTTTTTTCAAGACGGCCTCGATTTCATCTGTTGCGTAATTTTGTCCTGTAAGAAAGCATGCTCCGTAACCCAGATCGATTGCCCTCAAGTTCATATTTTCTAACGCGGCACCGATATTTTGCATCCCCGGGCTTCTGATGTCCAGCTTATCAATGTCTTCTTGAGGATATTCGGCAAATATCAATTCCTCCCGGCCGCTTGGAGGATAATATGTCGCGTAAACCGCAATCAATACAGGGGCATTCAGAAAAAACAATGTGAAATTCTTTACAAATTTTCGAAAGCGCAAGCCTTTTTCCGGGTCCTTTTTATCCATCACGGATGCGATCTCTTCGTTTTTATCGACTATAGCGCCGGCTATTTTTTCTTTAATATCACGGCTTCTCATGACAACGAAATGCCAATTTTGACAATTTGATCCCGAAGGTGCCACCCTGGCGGCATCCAGGATCTCAAGCAAATCTTCTCTTGCAACATCCTTATCCTTATATTTTCTAATGCTTTGACGTTTATAGACGGCTTCTTTAACTTCCATTTCTTGCAACCTCCTATCTGCCACAATTGTAGCATTATCCTGCTTATGTGGCAATCCTGCAAACAGCATCGGTAATCCTGTCACCTGTCTCCCTAGTTCCTATTTGC
>CAZHBR010000139.1:0-4423 GCA_964530755.1 uncultured Oscillospiraceae bacterium
TCGGCGAAGGAAATATAATTCCCGGAACTACCGCTCACGGTGCCACGATGCTGTCACCGGGTAAAATCAGACACGCAGGTAAAGGAAAAACCATAATAGGCGAACTTTCCGGAGGTGAAACAAATCGCATTGCCGCTATTAAAGAAATGTTTGACAGTGCAGGGCTAAAGACCGAAATTTCAAACAATATCATCGGTTTAATCTGGGATAAACTTCTTGTCAATGCGGGTATAAATGCCCTTACGGGATTGACTGGACTGCATAACGGCGAATTGCTTATTTACCCCGAATTGATACGGATAATGGAAGCTGTCGTGACGGAGGCCGCTTTAATTGCAAAAAAAAAGGGTATAAATCTGCTGCACCGCGATCCGGTCGTACATACAAAGGATGTGTGTCGCGCCACTTCGGCCAATCGTTCGTCAATGCTGCAGGACATAATTTCGGGCAAAGAGACGGAAATTAAAATGATAAACGGCGCAATAGTAAAGATGGCGCATTCAATCGGTATGTCGGCACCGGTAAATGAAACTTTAACGAACCTGATATTGTTCAAACAGGGGTACAAGGGGGAATTATGAAAAATAATGCTTCCTCGGATATGGCCTTTATAAACGGAAAAATTATCACCGTTAACCCTGCCGATGAAATTGCGGAGGCTGTGGCTGTTAAAGGCAATAAAATATCTTATGTGGGACATGCAAAAGGCCTTTGCAAAGCAATTACAGACCGGACAAAAATTTATGACCTTGCAGGAAGATCTATGGTCCCCGGTTTCATCGACACTCATTTTCATCCTATCCTTAGGGGACTATTTGGCACCTCGCCAAATTCAGCGATAATCGATACGGGTTACGACAATTGTAAATCCATCGAGGATATTCTGGGGCTTATAAAGACAGCGGTAAAAAGCAGAAGGCCGGGGGAATGGATTTCAATGATGGGCTATGACCAAAATCGGATTAAGGAAAGACGCCATGTGACAATCAAAGAACTGGATGAGGTCGCACCTGATAACCCGGTTCAATGCATGAGAACCTGCGGTCATATCTCAGTTTATAACTCTAAAGCTTTGGAATCCATAGGTGTTTATAAAGCGTCTGACGTTACCAAATATCCTCTTAACGAAATCGTTGTCAAAGATGGCAATTTGACAGGAATGGTTAAAGATCATACCCATTTTTATATTTGGAGCAAAGTAAGTTATACAAAAGAACAGCAGGAAGCTGCTGCTTTAAAATCAAATGATCTGCTTTTAAAAAACGGCATCACAAGTGTCCACGATGCCGGTGAATGCGATGATTCCTCTTATAGGATAATGCAGCGGCTGTGCAAAGAGCGAAAATTTAAGCCCAGACAATACATGATGATTCACAGCATATTCGGCAAGCCTGTATCCCTTAATCAAAATGAGCATTTTATGAAACTAGGGCTGTTGACGGGATTAGGGGATCCCTTTTTCAGAATCGGTTCAAGTAAATTCATGATAGACGGAGGTACCAGCGGTCCTTCCTGTGCTACAAGAGAACCTTACAGCCACGATCCAGATACTCCCGGCATCCTGGGTTGGGAAAGAGGGGAAGTCGCGGATTATTTGATGAAGATCAACAATGCCTGTTGCCAGGCAACGGCGCATGCGGTAGGGGATCTTGCAATTGAATTTATGGTGGAAGGATACGAACGGGCAAACGCATTAAATCCCAGACCTGATGCAAGGCACAGGATAGAGCATTGCGCAATGGTTGATCAAAACCTGCTTAACAGAATTGCGAAGCTATCGGTCTGTCCCAGCTGCAATCCCGGCTTTATCGCATGGAACGGATCTAATTATGAAAGATACTTCGGTGACCGTATGAAATATTTTATTGCGCTTAAAAGTATGATAGATGCACATATAATGGTCTCCATCGGCAGCGATGCCCCCTCCGGGCCTGTGGAACCCATGACGATTTTAGATGCATGCGTTAACAGAAGGGATCATACGACAGGGAGATCTGTAGATCAGACTCAGGCTGTCTCTGTTCTTGAGGCAGTCAGGCTTTACACCTATAACGGTGCTTATTCCAGCCATGAGGAAAGGATCAAAGGAAGCATTGAACCGGGGAAACTTGCGGACCTGACAATGCTTTCTGAAGATTTATTAAGCTGTCCTAATGATCGCATCCGGGATATCCTTGTGGACATGACGATAGTGGATGGTATTATAGAATATGAAAGACCGCAGGATTGTTAGTTAAGAGGGGAGGAAATTGTATGACACAAGAATCCAAAGGCGTAAAATACGCCACTTCGTTCCGGGAACAGTTTACCGTCAGAGGTATGATTATCGGCGCTGTCGGAGCGATCATACTTACGATGAGTTCCATGTTTGTCGCTTTGAAGCTTGGTGCATTACCCTGGCCGATTATGTTTGTCGCCTTGGTATCCATGTTTTCACTTAAAGCATTAGGAAACACCAATATCAATGAGATCAATGTAACTCATACAGCGATGTCTGCCGGTGCAATGGTTGCTGGGGGGTTAGCATTTACCCTTCCGGGGATCTATATGCTCAATGCTGATGCAAAAATCAACATGGTTGCTATTTTTTTCATCACCATTGGGGGCGTCATCCTTGGACTTATTTTTACAGCCTTAATCAGAAAATATTTTGTTGTAACCAAAGAATTACCTTATCCGATGGGCCAGGCAGCGGCTGAAACGCTTATTGTAGGTGATGAGGGAGGCAAAAAAGCCGGAACACTTTTTGCCTCGTTAGTACTGGCAGCACTGTTTACAGTGTTAAGAGACTGGTTTAAGACCTTTGGGCAGGTTCCGATAATCTGGTTTAACAGAATGTTGCCCTTTGGATCTTCGGGGGGAGTTTGGCTATCCCCGATGCTCATTGCCGTCGGCTTTATAATCGGCCCTGTATTTATAGGCGTCTGGTTTTTAGGTGCTGTAATAGGTGATTTTGGAATCCTTATAGGGGGTCAGGCGGCAGGAATACTTGATGCAGCATCAGCTGCCGACATAAAGGCATCCCTTGGCATAGGGCTTATGGTGGGCACCGGTGTAGGTATCATTGTAAAGGGTATACTTCCAAAGGCAAAGGAGATCTTTGGCCCAATGTTCAGTAAGACGAATATCTCTCAGGGAATAATTCCAATGAGATGGGCACCCATAGTAATGGTTTTATTAGCATTTATATTCACATTTGTTGCCAAAATGGGAGTCATAGCCTCCATTGTAACCCTGCTAGGTGTCTGGCTTGCTACGGCAATGTCGGCCCAGTGCGTCGGTCAATCAGGGATCAATCCGATGGAGATTTTCGGTATCATCGTATTGATAGCCGCCAAAGCGGTTTCTTCTATAGGGCATACGGAAGCTTTTTTCGTGGCTGCCATAGTTGCAGTTGCCTGCGGTCTTGTAGGCGATGTTATGAACGATTTTAAAGCAGGGTACGTGCTTCGTTCAGATCCGAAGGCGCAGTCCTTGTTTTGTTTGTCATTTTGAAGGCTTACGGCCCTCAGGCATTCGGGAATCCTGAAATGTTCCCCGCACCTCAAGCCAGTGCAGTTGCCGCTATGGTGGGAGGCATTTCCCACATGCCGGCATTTTTGATCGGTCTTATAGCAGCTATAATTCTTTACATAGTTAATTTCCCGGTCATGACGCTAGGGCTGGGGGTCTACCTTCCCTTTTATCTGTCTGCTACTGCTTTTGTCGGCGGTGCTTTGCGCTTCATCGTCATGAAGGCAGTACCTAACTACGAGGAAAAAGGGAGCGGACAAATTATAGCGGCAGGACTCCTTGGCGGAGAGGCTGTGATAGGTGTAATAATTGCTCTTATTCAGGCCGTCAAAATTATGAACGCCCTGTAATCAATTTTTAACTTGCAGTCAGTGGGCAGTGATGCTGCCCACTGGTATTTGGAGGTGGAAATGAAGGAAGTATCAATTACGGATATCAAAGGGATAAAGATAGGCCATGCCGAGGACATAAAAGGCGGGTCCGGATGCACCGTAATCCTTTGCGAAAAAGGTGCCTGTGCAGGTGTGGACGTGAGGGGAGGAGGTCCTGCCTCACGCGAAACAGAATTGCTAAATCCTGTCAATTTAGTGGAGCAGATTCATGCTGTTATGCTTTCGGGAGGAAGCGCATACGGTTTGGATGCAGGTGCCGGAGCAATGAAATATCTGGAGGAAAAAGGTATCGGATTCGATGTAGGGGTTGCGGTTGTTCCAATAGTATGCGGGGCTTCACTTTTTGATTTGGTTGTCGGTGATCCGAAATGCAGACCTGATCAGACGATGGGGTATGAAGCGTGTAAAAATGCCACGTCCATGAGGCCGTCTGAAGGAAATAAAGGTGCAGGCACTGGTGCTACCGTAGGTAAATTTTTGGGTACGGATTTCATGATGAAAAGCGGTATAGGCAGCTA
>CAZHBR010000140.1:0-638 GCA_964530755.1 uncultured Oscillospiraceae bacterium
CAGGGATGAGGATGAGGGTCTGTACATGAAGGGCAGACAAAGCATACGCAGCTTAAAGACAGAGGATCTTAAGGCAAGAAGGAAGATGGTAGAGGATATCAGACCCCTTCTCTTTGTCAGTATACACTTGAATAATTTCAAGCAGGACAGATCTGTAAGGGGGGCGCAGACGTTTTATCCGACAGGAAACGGGGAACAGGATGTGCTGTATGAAAGCAAGCGACTGGCTCTCGCCATACAGGCAAGCCTCGTTGAGGGTCTAGCAGATGGCACCGAGCGCGTGGCTTTAGGAAAGAATGATGCCTACATATTAAAAAATCCCGTTGTGCCTATGGTCATAGTCGAGTGCGGCTTTCTTTCCAACAGGGAAGAAGAAGCTTTGCTTTGCGAAGAGGATTATCAAAAGAAGCTGGCCTTCTTCATTTATAAGGGAATACTAGAGTATACGGGGCGGCAGCCTATGCCTCAAATTCAGATTATTGATACACGCAGTCAGGTTTTAGATAAACGCTTCATCGCCTGTGGATAAGTTTTTGAAAATAAAGTAAAAATTTCGATTTCATGTTGCAATTCCAACGTAGAAAGGAGGCTAAGTTATCAACAGGCCCCTTGGGATAACTTTGTATACAATCTGTTTA
>CAZHBR010000140.1:648-4406 GCA_964530755.1 uncultured Oscillospiraceae bacterium
AAGAACAAAAACTCAAAGCATTAGAAGCATTAGATAAAGTAAATATCTTAGATATACGTTGCAATCTCAACGTAATAGCGAGGATTAGTTATCAACAGGTCCATTGGGATAACTTTGTATACAATCTGTTTAGGCATGTGGAAAAGCGACGGGTTTCTGACAATTCCGACAATCGCGACTTGTTGAAAATTGTTCGCGGACAGGAAACACAAGTTGACATAAATTCGTGCTCGCCGCACTAAAGGAGGACAGGCCATGTTGAAAGAGATGGTACATTATCGGGAAGGGCTTCCGATCAACTGCAGCGTAGTAAATATTGAGGATTATCCTATTCATTTTCACGATGATATGGAGGTTGCCTTCGTTTTGTCGGGAAGCGTGGTGTTGAAAAATGGTTACTACACTTTTGTGATGGAGGAAGGGGATATTTTCATTTTGAATGACAGGGAAATCCACAGCTTCTATTCAATGGGCAAACAAAATGCCGTTATGCTCCTTCAGCTCGATCTCAATTACTTCAAAAAATATTATGAAATCCTCGACAACAGTTTTTTTGTAACCGATATGGAAGACAGAGAGGACAGCAGCCTAGAGGTCCTGCGAGGTATTTTATCCAGGATTATGCTGGAAACACTTGAGGCAGAACCAGGGTATGAGCGAAGAGCCGTGGAGTATACCCACGATCTGATCGACTGTCTTTGCGCAGATTTTCAATACTTTGCATTGGAGGACGGCAAGTTTGTAAACGAGGTAAAGAATCGTGAAAACAAGATTTTGGCCGGACGGATGCGACGCATCACCAAATATCTTTACGAAAATTATAACAGGAGGCTCACCCTTTCTGAGATAGCAGATAGAGAGCATCTGTCGGTATTTTACCTTTCCCATGTTATTAAAGAGGCATCAGGTCTTTCTTTTCAGGAGCTTTTGAATTTTATCAGGGTGGAGGAATCGGAAAAACTTCTGCTAGGTACGAGTAAGAAAATAGGAATCGTTTCTTTCGAGTCAGGTTTCTCCGCCGTGCGCTACTACATTAAATACTTCACCAAATGGTTTGGCATGCATCCGCACGAATACCGGGAAAAATATTACGGAATGGTGCGCAACAGGGAGAATTCTTCAAAATTGTCCCCCGTTCAAAGCGAGAAAGCGAAGAAGCTGATCCGCATACATGCTAAAGATGCGTACGAGGATAAAGACAGAAAAAGAATCCTTTTTGTTTTTATCGATCTTCTCAGTATTGTAAAAGGGGAAGCAGCACCGCTTGCCGGAAGGGATATAGTAGACTGCATCACGAGGTTATGTGAAAAGCATGATGCTGATTCTGTTGGCGCAATGCTGTGTGAATTCCTGAATCTTGAAGGGGAAATAATACATTTTGACAATCATTGCATAGTAAAAACGGAAGACCCTGATGATCCTCGCGACAGGATAAGCATACTCTTCTACAACTATGACGAGGCGCTGTCATATGAAAATTACATCAAGTGCGCCCCTTTGGAGATGGGGGAGATTATCGCCCGATTTGACGGTAAATCGGAAGTGCTCTTAAAATTCGGGGGCCTTAAGGGAGAATACTGCGAGGCTCGTCAGCATATTAATAAGGATGCAGTTTTGGCCGGCCTTTTGGGCTCTTATGGACAAAAGGGAAGAGAAGAGCTGTTGATGCGTTGGAAAGGCAGGCCCAACGTGTCCTTTGTGCATCGCAATGCCATCGATGCCTTGAATGTTCAATCCTTCATGTCGGGGTTTTCTGGTGAGCTAGTATTGCTTGATAGAATAACAGAACAGCAAAGTAATACATAATTTGAGCAAGGTGATAATTGAATATTCTGAAATTTTGCCGTAGGATGGAATTGACCCGAGATTCATTTGCATATCAAAAGCAACAGGTCCATTAAATAGGTATGGGAGGTAATAGTATGAGACTGCTGATTATTGGAGTAGGTGGAGTGGGAACCTCTGTTGCAAGGATTATAAAAAGGGCGGGCGAAGAAGGCATGTGGGCCAAAAAAATCGTCTTGTCCGATTACGATCTGAACAAGGCAGAGGAGTTGGCGAAATCTCTGGAAGATCCCCGCTTTGCGGCTGAAAAAATTGATGCCCGGGATAAGGATAGCATCAAAGCTGTAGCGAACAAGCACGATGTCACCTGGATATTGAATCTGGTGGAGCCCGAGTTCAATGAAAACATATTTGACACGGCTTTTGAACTTGGGATAGGTTATACGGATTGTGCCATGACCTTGAGCAAAAGGCATCCAAAGAAGCCTTTCGAATTGGCTCATATCAAGCTGGGCGACTATCAATTTGAACGTCACGAAACCTGGAAGCAGAAAGGGCTTATGGCCCTTGTAGGTTCCGGCGTAGAGCCGGGCATGGCGGATGTTTTTGTGAAGTACGCCTCTAAGCATCTTTTCGATGAAATTGACGAGGTTAACGTTAGAGACGGTGATAACTATGAGATCCCCGGATACGACGGTCCGGCATTCGGCTTTTCTGTATGGACCACTATAGAAGAATGTCTCAATCCTCCTTTAGTATGGGAAAAAGGCAGGGGCTGGTACGCTACGGAAAACTTTTCGGAACCCGAGATATTCAGCTTTCCCGGGGGCATCGGGGATGTGGAAGTCATAAATGTTGAGCATGAGGAGGTAATGCTGGTTCCAAGGGTGATAGACTGCAACCGGGTTACATTCAAGTACGGTGTACCCAGGGAAATGAGAGATCTTTTATTAAATCTGGAGTCTGTGGGAATGGCGGAGGCTGTCAAGAAGATAAAGGTGGGCGGCGAAGAAATCGCACCGCGGGATTTTTTAGTTAAGGTCATACCCAATCCCCAGGAAACGTCCAAAAATATGATAGGAAAAGGGTGCGCCGGTGCCTGGGTAACGGGGACTAAAGACGGTAAAAAAAGATCTGTTTATCTGTATCAGATAGCGGATAATCAGGAATGCCTCGCTAAATACGGTACAAATTCCGTAGTAGCACAGACGGCTGTAAGCCCTGTCATAATGCTTGAGTTGATCACAAAAGGGATTTGGAGATTAGACGGCGTTCACGGGCCTGAATCATTTGATCCCGATCCCTATATTGAGCGTTTGGCTAAATATGAATTTCCTGCTGCTTTGGAAGAAAAAAATTCCGAGTATGCAGAGAGTCTTAATGAAAAAGCTCTACTCGATGTGATTAAATGATCAACTGACAATACATAATGATGAAGCTTTTACGGAGCGAAGGCTGTTGCTTATCGCTCCGCCTTTTTTTCCGATAACAGATCAAAGAGATCTATCGAAATCCTTTTTACGGGGGCCTTTGACAGGTTGGAACAGACTACAATGGATAAATGAAGCTTTGGGCAGAACCAGAAGCTTGCCCGGAAACCGTCATCGGTGCCTTCATGTCCATAGAAAACATAACCGTTTTGTATTCTTCGAAACCACGACAGGCACATTTGCTCCTTGTTGTTTGGAATGATGGCCCTGGGTTTAAATGCGATCGCGTAGGACGGGGGTGAAAGAAATGACTTTTGAATGTGTGCTTTAGCCCATTTTCCAAGATCAGACGCGCTGGATGTTAAGGTGGAGCTGGGTCCGTGTGCCCTATTGTAGGGGAAGTGGGAAATAATCTCAAAGTCATTGCTATCGTTTTTTTTATGAGGCGCGCACACGCCGGTCATGTCTCTTTGATATGTTAAAAGCGTCGAATCATTCATTTCAAGCGGTTTAAATATTATTTCTTTAATGCACTCTTCAAAG
>CAZHBR010000141.1:0-4405 GCA_964530755.1 uncultured Oscillospiraceae bacterium
ATAGCTGTCAACCCAATATAATCCGTGAGCCCCTCCTGTGTAATTGTCCCATATTATCCATAAGGATACGATATTATCGTTACGAAAATAATTGTATTCGCTTTGTAATACCGCCGCAAATTCAGATCCCTGCTCCTTCATGGCTGCTGCGGCCTCTCTGATTTCAGCAAGGAACGTATCGGCTTTCTTTGTAATATCCTGATTGATTTCATCTGCCTTGGGGAAACCAAAAATAAGGGGCAGTTTTACCTCTATATTCACATGTTCTGTTTTTTCCTGTATGTATAGGGGCTCAATGGTAAATTCGCCCCTGTCGCTGCATGCGCATAACCCTATGGTCATGGCGAAGCAAAGAATGAAAAGCATTATTTTTTTCATGATGCGCTCCTTTCTCGGAGTAAACCGCCTATTTTTAATATAGTGCCGGTTAATGCAAAATAGAAGGGAGAATACTAAAATATTCTTAAGGCCGATTTCGGAAACGGGATTCCCTCACAATGGCATGAAGCTTTTTAGCAGCGGTCTCCCAGAAGATGACATCTTCCAACTTGAAATTGCATTAATCTGTGATATGATAATACGGTAATACAGCGAGTGTACAGGGTTTTACGCCCGCTAAAAATTTGGATTAACAGGAGAAACACTCATGGAACAAAAAAAATACTATATCACTACCCCTATCTATTATCCCAGTTCA
Source organism: uncultured Oscillospiraceae bacterium (assembly GCA_964530755.1). Taxonomy (GTDB): domain Bacteria; phylum Bacillota; class Clostridia; order Peptostreptococcales; family Anaerovoracaceae; genus CAYRNC01. The sequence continues at coordinate 698 of CAZHBR010000141.1, forward strand.
AATTTGCATATAGGTCATACCTACTGTACTGTGATGGCGGATGCAATGGCGCGCTTTAAACGTCTTTCAGGGTATGATGTTATGTTTCTGACAGGGACCGATGAACATGGACAAAAAATACAAAGGGCGGCAGCGGATCATGGAATGAGCGCGAAAGATTATGTAGATCAAATTGTAGACGGCATCAAAGAGCTGTGGAATACCATGGAGATCTCCTACGATGATTTTATACGTACCACCGAAGAGCGTCACGTAAAAAGAGTTCAGGCGATGTTTATTAAAATGTACGAAAAGGGTGATATTTACAAAGGGGAATATCAAGGCCGGTACTGCACCCCCTGTGAAGCATTCTGGACGGATACCCAAGCGGCGGAGGGTAAATGCCCGGATTGCGGCAGGCCCGTTGAGATCGCCAGGGAGGAGGCCTATTTCTTCCGCCTGTCAAAATATCAGGATAAACTCATTGATTTATTTGAAACCGATCCGGAATTTTTACAACCTGAGAGCCGCAGGCATGAAATGCTGAATTTTGCAAAGCAGGGTTTGGATGACCTTTGTATTTCCAGATCGTCTTTTGATTGGGGTATACCCGTTCCTATCGATGAAAAACATGTTATCTATGTTTGGCTGGATGCCTTATCAAATTACGTTACCGCCCTTGGATATCCTGATGAACCGGATAAATATGATCGATATTGGCCTGCAGATGTTCATTTAGTGGGTAAAGAGATCGTCAGGTTCCATTCTATCATATGGCCTGCAATGCTAATGTCCCTTTCATTGCCTTTGCCAAAAAAGGTATTGGGCCACGGCTGGATACTCCTTGAGGGTGGAAAAATGTCCAAATCAAGGGGCAATATAATAGATCCTGTGAAGCTGATACGGCGATATGGCGTGGATGCGCTGAAATATTTTCTCTTAAGAGAGTATACTTTCGGTCAGGATGGTCTTTATACTAATGAGACGATGCTGAACAGAATGAATGCGGACCTTGCAAACGATCTGGGAAATCTCGTCAGCCGAACTGCTTCTATGATTGAAAAATATAATAGCGGGGTCGTACCCGGTGCCGGAACCGAGCAGGACACCGATGAAGATTTAAAAAAACTGGCTCTTGGCGCCGCTAAAAGGGTGGAGGACCACATGGACGTTTTTGATTTCAGCCGGGCGTTGGAAGAGATATGGACATTGGTTCGAAGAACAAACAAATATATTGATGAGACTATGCCCTGGATCCTTGCAAGGGATGAGCACAAAAAAGAACGCCTTGACACAGTACTCCATAATCTGGCCGAATGCCTTAGAATAGTCACGGTTTTAATTTATCCTTTCATGCACAATACTTCAGGGGAAATTAGAAAACAGCTTGGTCTTTGGTACGGTGAACCGAAGTGGGAGGACGCAAAGATTTTCGATGTGATGGAGGGTGAACAGGTTAAAAAAGGTAAGGCTATCTTCCCTAGGATGGATGTGGAGGCGGAGCTTGTCGAACTGGAGGCAATGGCCTGTCCGGAAAAGGAATACCCTCCTGTAAAGGAGCTGATAGACTATGAGGATTTTGAAAAGCTCGATATGAGGGTAGGCCTTGTGGAAAGCTGCAAGAAGCATCCAAAGGCCGATAAGCTTTTGGTGTTTCAGATAAAAATGGGCAATGAGGTGCGTCAGATCCTTTCGGGTGTGGCAGATTGTTATAAGCCGGAAGATATGCTGGGTAAAAAGGTCATTGTGGTTGCCAATCTTAAACCGCGGAAGCTGAGAGGTCTGGAATCTAACGGAATGTTGCTTTTTGCCGATAACGAAAACAGGTACGAATATTTAACTGTAGATGCACCGGACGGTGAAATTGTAAGCTAGATGGACATAAGAAAGGGGAGCATGATGCTTTTTGATTCTCACGCCCATATTAATAATGAAAGCTATAGCGCTAAAGGACGGGAAGAGCTTGTCAAAGACATAGAGAATTCCGATATTTCATATGTGATGGATGTGGGCTTTGATTTAGGAAGTTCTCTTATGGCATGTAATCATGCAAAGAAATACGATTGGTGTTATGCGGCCGTGGGTTTTCATCCTCATAATGCGGATAAAATGAGCGAAGAGGATTTGATATTCGTTCGGGGCCTTGCGAAAAAACCCAAGGTTCAGGCCATCGGGGAAATAGGTCTGGACTATTATCGCAACATATCAGAGCCCGAGGTACAACGCTGCTGGTTTCGCAGGCAGCTTCAATTGGCTTTGGAGCTTTCCATGCCTGTCGTAATTCATGACAGGGACGCAAATGCCGATGTGATGCGAATACTTAAAGAGGAAGGTGTTTTCAATAAAACGCGTACGGATAAGTTTCCAAAAAAAGAGGACGGACTGCCTGATGCAAGATTGCTTTTACATTGTTATTCGGGAAGCAGGGAAATGGCGATGCAGTATTTGAAGCTCGGTGCAACTATTTCCGTAGCAGGGCCTGTTACGTATAAAAATGCCCGCAGGCTTTTAGAGGTAGTGGACGCCGTTCCCATTTCACACCTCCTCATAGAGACGGATGCACCGTATTTGACCCCCGAACCTTTCAGAGGCAGGCCCAATCAATCTCCTTATGTGGAGTACGTAGCACGAAAGGTGGCCGGGATAAAAGGCCTGTCGTATGAGGAAGCGGCAGCTAAAACCTGCGATAATGCCAAACGGTTTTTCGGGATCGAATAATAGGTTGTTTTGACGCATATTTTGTCTTTATCGGTTGAACGCTTTGAATATGTCGATAAAATGTGAGGTGCCGTGACAACGTTCTACAGCCTTCGCAGCTTTCCCCCCTTATAATGAATATATTAGGGGAAAAGGGGGTAATGCTTGTGGAATTGTTGTTGGACAACCTAAGAAATGCGCTTTTAAAAGGTAAACCTTCAAAAGGAAAAATAGCGGCTGTTTCCGACAGGAAACTTATCGTCCAGATCGCTTTCATAGGGGGTCTGTCTTTGCTCTTTGGCAGAGTGCCCCTTTGTTGCTTTTCTTTGAGCCCCTGCGCTGTAGCCTGGATGACTGTGCTGATGGGAAGGGGAAGAATCCACGTTTACGCTTTGCCTTTTGTGCTTGTCGGAACGGCGACCGCTTTTAGGGCCGGTGCCATATATTCCGCCGAAATGGCAGCTTTAATCGGATGCACTGTATTTTTTCTGTTGCCGAAGGCCAGAAAAATGGATCTCGTGTTCAGAGCTTTGATTTCAGGGTTGATTCTGGTTTCCTTTAAAACAGCATATTTTCTTTGGTCGGGCCTGTTTTATCTTTATGACGTACTTGCAGTAGCTATGGATCTTTTGCTGCTTTATGTCCTGATTTATGTACTTAACAGCTTCGTATCATTTTTGTATCAAAGTCCGGATGCAAAGGAGAAGAAGGCATGTGAGGTATTGGCAGTGCTTTCGATCGTCACTATGCTTTCAGTATCGGGGCTCGGAGTCTCTTATATCGGTCCGGTATCTCTTTTGAATTTGGCGGCTTTAATTTTAACATTGCTGTTTGGCTACTCTACAGGACTGCTTGAGGGGGGCCTGGCAGGAATGGTCTGCGGACTGTTTATCATGCTCGCCACATCAGGGACTCCCGCCTTGGCGGGGATACTTGGCTGCTGCGGTATGCTTGCGGGACTTTTTAAAGGGCAGGGAAGAATTCTTGCAGGAATTTGCTTCGCAGGGCTTGCATTAGCATTTGGACTTTTAA
>CAZHBR010000142.1:0-4371 GCA_964530755.1 uncultured Oscillospiraceae bacterium
TGTCCAAAATGTAGAGGCCTGCACCTGTTATGAACATTGTGCTGATTAAAAAAGCGGGTACCAGCACTATCGTGGTGGCTTTTTTGCGCGCCATCTCGAATTTATCAGAGATGCCTGCAATTACCGCTTCGATGATTGATATAAGCGATGTCAGACCTGCAAAGAACAAGGCGCCGAAGAAGCAGAACCCTATAAGTCCGTTCAGGGCCGGCAGCGCGTTTATAGCCTCGGGAAACACCATGAAGGCCAGTCCGACTCCCCCTGCTGCGACTTCCTCGATAGGCACGCCGTGGGTGAAAGCCATATAACCTAAAACGCTGAAAACACCGATGCCTGCAAAGAGCTCAAAGCCGTGGTTTGCCGTAGCCGTAATGAATGCGCTGTTAACAACGTCGGTTTTCTTTGGTAGATAGCTGGAATAGGCTATCATTATGGCAAAGGCTATGGAAAGGCTGAAAAATACCTGACCGTATGCCGCTACCCAGACCTTTGAATCCAGTATTCTATCCCAGTTCGGAGTAAAAAGATAGTTGAGTCCGTCTATGGCTCCGGGAAGGGTAACGCCCCGGATGACAAGAATGGCGGTAAGCACCATCAAAAGGGGAAGGGATACCTTGCATGCGATATCTATACCTTTGTTGATACCCCTGTACATAATGATACCGGTGATAGCCCAGACGATCAGGAACGGGACTACTAAATTCCCCTGAATGCCGCCAAGATCCAATGCCCTATCGGTAATTCCCAGATAATTCAGGAAGAAATCTGTAGGGTTGTCCCCCCAGGCTGAATTGAAGGAAAATCCGATATAGCTGATTACCCATACGACGATAGCTACATAGTAAACAGTGATTGTAAAGGCTACCATGACCTGGAACCATCCAAGCCATTCATATTTCTTTTTGATTCTTGCCCAGGTGACGGGAGCCCCCGCCCGATAGGTTTTACCCAAGGTGTACTCAAGGATAAGGATAGGAATACCGGCAGTAATAATTGCAAATAAGTACGGGAAGAGGAAGGCTCCGCCACCGTTTGACGCTGCAGTGTAAGGGAATCGCCATATGTTGCCAAGTCCAACGGCTGAACCGATTGCTGCAAGCAGGAAGCCTAATTTAGAACCCCATAGTTCTCTTTTCAAAACATAACCTCCTTTTTAAAAAATTATCGATAAGCATTAATAGATGGATGTAAATACAAGCAACATTATAATGTCAGTGTTTACCTTTGTCAAACTTAAATGCCCTTCATAAGAAGAGAAAAAGAACCCCCAAAGGCGGTTCTTTTTCAACAATTCGATTTTCCCAATAGTATGGGCCGGATGCTATGCTCTTTTCAGCAGCGGAACATATTTTTTGGAGCCTTGCACATTTATATATGCAGGTCTCATTATTTTGCCGCCGGAAACTAATTCCTCAATGCGGTGGGCGCACCATCCCGATATCCTTGATGCCGCAAATATGGGTGTGGCGATATCTATCGGTATATTTAAAGCGCTGTAAACGAAGCCTGAATACAGATCCACATTAGCGGGGATTGCCTTATTGATTTTCTTCATTTCTTTGAAGAGTTCCGAGCCCCGGTGCTCAATGAAATCGTACAGCATGAAATCATCGATAAGTCCCGAATCCTCAGCCAGTTTTTTAGCCATTCCCTTAAGCAGGGTTGCCCTTGGGTCCGACAGAGTATAGACTGCGTGGCCGAGGCCGTAGATGAGGCCGGAGCCATCGAAGGCTTCACCTTTAAGGAGTCGGATTAAATATCTTTCGACTTCTTTTTTGTTAGTGATGTCTTTAACATTAGCCTTTAAGTCCTCGATCATTCCGATGACCTCCACGTTAGCCCCCCCGTGCTTGGGTCCTTTTAAAGAACCTACAGCTGCGGCTATGACCGAATATGTATCGGTTCCGGTGGAAGTGATTACGTTCGTTGTAAAGGAGGAATTATTTCCCCCGCCGTGCTCTGCATGCAATATCATTGAAAGATCCAGAGTCTTCGCCTCAAGATCTGTATATTCACCTGTCGGCCTTATCATGCGGAGGATGTTCTCCGCAGTAGATTTCCCCGGGGCCGGGTAGTGCAAGTGAAGGCTTTCGTTATTGTAATGGGATCTTTTTGCCTGATACCCATAAGCGATTAAACTGGGGAAATAGCCGATAAGGTCAATTGATTGCCTAAGAACATTAGGCACTGAAATATCATCGGCATTGTCGTCATAGGAATACAGCGCCAGCACGCTTCTTGCCAATTTATTCATTACGTTATTGCTTGGGGCAACTAAAATCATATCCCTTGCAAATCCTGCAGGCAGCTCGCGCCTTGCGGAAAGCGTGGAATTGAATGCATCCAATTGTTTTTTTGTGGGCAGTTCTCCAAACAGCAACAGATAACTCGCCTCTTCAAAGCCGAAACGGTTTTCGGCGATGGCATTCTTGACTAAATCCTCAACGTCGATGCCCCGGTAGAAAAGTTTTCCTTCCTTTGGTACCTTAGTGTTGTTTTCGATATCATATCCTCGTACATCACCCACTTTTGTAAGACCCACTACGACACCGGTTCCGTTCGCATTTCGCAGGCCTCTTTTAACATCGTATCTCCCGTAAAAGGAACTGTCGATATGGTTGTTTACCTCAAGCTGTTCAGACATTGTAGTGAGAAAATCTTTTTCCTGTCTCGATCCGCGGATTCTCAATCCGTTCCCTTTTCCGTTACCGTTTGAGTTTTTATTGGAATTAGATGTTAAACCGTTTCCGGCCGGTTTTGCAACTGTATTGAGGATACGTTGTACAAGGCCGTGTTTATCTCCATTGTTTTCTATTCTGTTTTTTTTCAAGTTAATACCCCCCTGCTGCAAAGATATAAAACGGTGATACTGTGGCAGCATCACCGAAGAATCACAAAAATATTATGCATAATTAGTATGCGTAACAGTGCTCTCCGATGCTTACGAGATTAGCTGTCGGGTTCGGGCTAGAGCTACCCGTCCGATGGAATCGGATTCACCCCATAAATGGTTCTCCCGCTCCGGGCTGCCGGATTCAGCGTTTGTATTCCTTGGTATTATATATTAAGAGACGCGATTATACAAGTGCATTATGAAAAAAATATCCGATGTTTCGTTTTTTGTTGTATAATAGCCCTGAAATCTAACTTTGGAAAGGATGCCATATGTTTAAGCTGAAATCAGATTATAAAATGACAGGCGATCAGCCGCAGGCCGTGGATCGGCTGGTTTCCGGTATAAATAAAGGCCTTAAGCATCAGACTCTTTTAGGTGTCACAGGCTCAGGCAAGACTTTTACCATGGCAAATGTGATAAGGCAGGTTGCTATGCCTGTTTTGGTCATATCCCATAATAAGACTTTAGCAGCCCAGCTCCACGGGGAATTTAAAGAATTCTTTCCCGAAAACGCCGTTGAGTATTTTGTAAGCTATTACGACTATTACCAGCCGGAGGCCTATGTGCCTTCGACGGATACTTATATCGAAAAGGATTCGGATATAAATGATGAAATTGAAAAACTGCGTCACTCCGCTACGGCGGCTTTATCGGAACGCAAGGATGTAATCATCGTGGCAAGCGTGTCTTGCATATACGGCCTGGGAAGCCCTGTGGATTATGAAAACCAGGTGTTGTCGCTTCGACCGGGAATGACAAAAGGGCGGAACGATATTTTAAGAAGGCTGGTGGACATTCAGTACAGCCGAAATGATTTAGGCTTTGAAAGAGGTACGTTTCGCGCCAGGGGGGATATATTGGATATCTATCCGATGGGGGGCGAACAGGCGATACGCATTGAGCTTTTCGGGGATGAGGTTGAAACTATTAAGGAAATCAATCCTATAACGGGGGAGATTATGGGTCTGCGAGATCACGTTTCAATATTTCCCGCATCCCACTATGTGACATCTAAGGAAAAGATGCAGCGTGCAATTATATCCATAGAGGAGGAATTGGAGGAAAGGATCAGCCTTTTTAAAGGCAGAGGACAGCTCCTTGAAGCCCAGCGCATTGAACAAAGGACGCGCTTTGATCTGGAGCTTCTTAGAGAAGTAGGCAGCTGCAAGGGTATTGAGAACTATTCCCTGCACATTAACGGACTGCCTGCGGGAAGCCGCCCGTATACCCTGATCGATTATTTTCCGGAAAACTTCCTTATAATAATGGATGAATCTCATGTAATGCTTCCTCAGCTTCGAGGCATGTGGGCAGGTGACAGATCAAGAAAATCTACGCTTGTGGATTATGGATTTCGTCTGCCGTCTGCATTGGACAACAGGCCTTTGGAGTTTTCGGAGTTTGAATCTCTTGTAAATCAGATCGTCTATGTGAGTGCGACGCCGTCAAGTTACGAAAAGGAAAGAAGCAAAGGG
>CAZHBR010000143.1:0-3320 GCA_964530755.1 uncultured Oscillospiraceae bacterium
AAAATTTGCATTACTTTTTATTAAAAACCTATTGACTTCATATAGTTAGTCTCCTCATAGTTTTGCCTGTCACTGTCTTTGATCAGCTTGCACAATAATAGCATTTTAACGCCTAAAATTCAATAGCGCAGCCTTATTCGCTCTATTCTGAATAATGCCCGTTCAAGTAACAGGCGCGGCGATATATTTTTTCAGCATCAAAACGGGTCGATAGGAAAGCTTTGCCTCACGCAGACCCGGCAGACCCATATCCTCTTCTCTGTTGATGTATTTGACAATATTTGCGCTTCGACTGCTGAATTCATTATTAATTGCCTGATATGCCCCTCTGTATGCCACATTGGCCTTTTCCACATGAATTGTTATCGTATCTTCATCGAGCCGTCCTGCAATACAAAGGGCTTCAATCTTCCCCCCGATTTTGATCACCCCCGACATATAGCCGACCCTCTCAATATTGCGAAAGGCATCCTCCATTGCCAGTTCCTCAAGATGAAGAAGCTCAAGCTCGTACGCCGACAATCCGCTTTCCTTCTTGCGCTTGTTGAATTCCCTTATAAATAACATGGCATCCTCCGCCATATCGGAGGAAAAAGAAATGTATTCGTATTCATAATTCTCACGAAAAAAATTAAGATGATTCCTTTTGGACCTGTATTTCCGGCCGGCAAGCAGCGCCAAATCCTTAGCAAGATAGATATAGTCGAAATTAGGGCGGTCCTCCAAGAACGTAAATTCACCGGGACAGGCCTCTTCAACCACTTTGACCATGTGCTCGGGCAGAAGCCGTATGGAAAAAGGGAGCCCCTTCGATAAAAAGATGTCCTTTGCATCCATTATCGCATTTCTCAGCCCTTTTTTTTCATACCCACCGTTTCCAGTAAGCGGCGGAAACATAAAAGGATCATCATCGTTTTCGAGATTGCTGAAGGCCGCCGCCAGGGCATAATCGCCAAATATCTGCCAACTGATCCTGTTTGCCTCCCTCCACATATAAAGAGAGGTGAATGAAAGACCCGATGTACGGTACCTGTAGCTATGCAAATATTTTTCCAGTATAGGCCTTTCTTCCAATGTGACTTCCCTGTCAAATAAATGCATTTTGTCTCCCTACTTTACAATCGCCTGAATTTCCTTAAAACCCGGATCCTTCGCATCAGCACAAAGCTCAAACAGCACCGCCTCATGGGTCGTTCCCACCGCCCCTGATTCCGCGATACGCCTTTGTGCATATTTTCTATCGTTATTATTTCTTGATGCTATGCAGTCATTTACTAAAAATACCCCATATCCCCTTTCAAGAAGATCCAAGGCAGTTTGCTGAACGCAGACGTGAGATTCTATTCCGGCAAGTATGACGGATTTGCGGCCGCTTTTTTCTAAAGCCTCAATGAAAGCCGGCTCGCCTAATGCGCTGAAGCTGGTTTTTTCAATCGGTTCATATTCCCCAAGCGCCTTGTGGATTTCTGATACGGTTTTACCGAGTCCTTTAGTATATTGTTGAGTAACTATTACAGGAACCCCCATGACCCTGCAGCCTTTAATCAGCTTAACAGCCCTTTTGGTCAACTCTTCATAGCTCTTCATGGCAGGCAAAAGTCTTTCCTGAAAGTCAATAACCACCAGTACGACATCCGGCTTGATAATTTTTTTTACACCCATGTGCTATTCCTCCTTTGATTCTTTGCAGTCTCCGAATTGAAATCCCCAGCTTTTTACATCGGCCACCCTTTGATAACTGGTAAGATCATAATGCAGCGGTGTGATGGATATACAATTTTCCTGTAAGGCAACCACATCGATATCATCGGGCAGCCCTGTGTATATCACAGGTTTTCCAGTATAAAAATAGTGAAGCTTTCCATCATCATCAACATGGGGCCTGAACTGTTCATCGTACTCTCTTGCGCCTAATCTAGTCACCCTGAGGCCTTTTATTTCATCTCCGACAACATGAGGAATGTTGATATTTAAAACTGTACCCCGATCAAGCTTTTCCGCGGCTATGCCCAAGGCCCTCACCGCCATATCACGGCTTGGACCGAAATATCTGGGCTCGTGCGAGTGCAAAGACATAGCGATAGACGGTATGCCGTTTATCACTCCCTCAATTGCTCCCGAAACGGTGCCTGAATACAGAGTATCCGTCCCCAGATTGGACCCATGATTTATACCTGAATAAAGCATATTTATATGAATGCCTTCCTCTTTTAATATGCGAAGACCCAGCTTTACACAATCCGCAGGCGTACCGGCGACGGACCAGGCCTTTTCGGCCTTCGGGAAATTCACTTCTCTGACGGTTATGGGGGCCATCACCGTTATTCCGTGTCCACAGGCGCTTTTTTGCGAGTCAGGCGCAAATACAAATATTTCCGCCTCTGCAGAAAGGGCTTCCACCAGCTCTCTTATGCCCCTTGCGTTGATTCCATCGTCGTTGGTAATCAATATTTTCATAAATTCCTCCTATACTTAGCCATAGTATTATACCACCTGATGCCATTCATTAAAACCGATATTGACATTTCGGTGAAATTATAACTATAATCGATTAGACAAAAGAAGGGGGAATGAGACGATGAACTACGCGACCATAAAATATAAGGATGAAAACCTGCTTTGCTATGTAAACGTTGAAAAAAACGAAGTATTTAGACTGTCACATTTTTTTAGGAGCGAAGTCCCCGCTACAATGATAGAATTTATATCCCTTTACCGTGACGAATGGACCGATGATATCATCCATTTTTTTAAGAAGAATCCCGGGCTTGCCATTCCCTTAGAGGAAGTGGCATTTCTTGCCCCCATACCTTCTCCGGCAAGAAATATAGTTTGCCTCGGGAAAAACTACGGGGAGCATGCAAAAGAGCTCAAGGGCCAAATTTTTTCCGATACACAACCGACGTTTCCAATCTATTTCACAAAACCCGACCATACTTTAACAGGTACGGGAGATACCATATTGCTGCATGAAAATCACACGAAGATGCTGGATTATGAAGTGGAACTAGCCCTGATCATAGGGAAAAAGGGCATAGATATACAGACGAAAAATGCAGAAGAATACATATTTGGCTACACTATAGCAAACGACATATCGGCAAGGGATCTGCAGCGAAACCACAGCCAATGGTATAAGGGCAAAAGCCTCACAAGCCATTGCCCTATGGGACCCTTTATCGTCCATAAAAGCGCGTTACCGCTGCCCCTCAACCTTGAAATCAAATCCTATGTAAACGGGGAGCTGCGTCAAAATGCGAACACCGGGTAACTTTTATTCGATATTCCGTGACGTCATGCTTGAATCGGAATTTACGAAA
>CAZHBR010000143.1:3330-4367 GCA_964530755.1 uncultured Oscillospiraceae bacterium
CCTGTCAAGGGGCTACGAGCTCAGACCCGGCGACATAATCCTGACAGGAACACCGGCCGGGGTTGGCATGGGGTTCAACCCGCCTAAATATCTGAAGGCGAAGGATGAAATAATCTGCCAAATCGAGGGGATAGGAAACCTGATCAATACCGTAGACCTATGAAGAACCGCCTACACAGGCCCATAGAACTTCACCGATAGCTTCACGTATAACAAGACCGGCCCTGCTGTCATACGAAGTTGCAGATTTATTTATCAGTATAAGATTTTCTCCATTATAGTAGCGAATAAGTCCCGCAGCGGGATACACCACAAGGGAGGTCCCTCCTACTATCAATGTGTCGGCCTTTCTTAAAGAATCCACTGCACCGGATATTACTTTTTCATCTAAGGGTTCCTCGTAAAGAACAACGTCCGGCTTGACCAGACCTCCGCATTTTTTGCAAAAAGGGGTCAGGGTTTGCTCACCCTTTTTATTCACGCAATTTGAAGGTTCCATAATATAATCGAGATCATAAAATGCATTGCATGAAACACAATTGTTCCTCAGAACCGACCCGTGCAATTCATATACGTTTTCGCTCCCGGCCATCTGATGCAGGCCGTCGATGTTCTGCGTGATCACCGCCTGCAATTTTCCCTGCTTCTCAAGCTTCGCCAAAGCTAAATGCGCCTTATTGGGTTTCACCTCGGTATAGATCAGATTATTCTTATAATAATCGTAAAACATTTCCGTGTTACCTTGAAAAAATGTTAGAGAAAGCATTTCCTCAGGAGACCTGTTATATATCTGCCTGGCCTTGTAAAGCCCATTTTCCGAACGGAAGTCCGGAACACCGCTTTCAGTAGATACTCCGGCGCCGCCGAAAAATACTATTTTCTGACTCCCATCAAGAATTTTTTTTAAATCTTCATACATGTCATCACCTTGTATAATGAAATTACATTATACGTTCTCCTTTCCACACAATTTCTTGTTTTGAACTATAATGTGAATAGACGCTGTGGATTAGTTCTATCACCTATAGCTTAGACTA
>CAZHBR010000144.1:0-4320 GCA_964530755.1 uncultured Oscillospiraceae bacterium
TGGGAATCGAAAAGGCTGTGACAGGCAGAATTTTGTCCGTTGAAAAGCATAAAGATGCGGACAGATTGTTCGTCTGCATGGTAGATGCAGGCGGAGAAGCCCCGATTAAAATCGTAACAGGGGCTGAAAACGTTCATGTGGGCGCTAACGTGCCGATCATTTTAGAAGGGGGCAGGTTGCCTGACGGGCGGATCATCAAAAAAGGGAAAATAAGGGGTGTTGAATCCTCGGGCATGCTTTGTTCTGCGAAGGAATTCGGATATGAGGATAAGGCGATTCCTGCTTCCCATAGGGATGGTATATGGATACTGTCAGAGGACTGTGATCCGGGATCAAATGTCGTGGAGGCCCTGGAGCTCAAGGGAGAGGTTATAGATTTTGAAATTACCCCTAATCGTCCGGATTGCCTGTCTATGACGGGAATGGCAAGAGAGGCTGCGGCGGTGTTTGGAGGCGCATTGATAATGCCTGATAACCGCTGCGTAAGGGAATGCATATGTGAGGGCAAAAGCATCAGCGTGGAAATCAAAAGACCTGATCTTTGCGCAAGGTATGTTGCAAGAATCATTAAAGATGTAAAAATCGCCGAATCCCCGTGGTGGCTGCAAAAAAGATTGATGTACTCGGGAATGCGGCCCATCAATAACATAGTGGATATAACCAATTATGTAATGCTGGAATACGGTCAGCCGATCCACGCTTTTGACATAAGGCAGATAAAGGGATCAAAAATTATCGTCGATACTGCAGATGAGGGCGAAAAATTTACTACATTAGATGGAACGACGAGAGTTTTGTCGGAAAATATGCTGATGATTAAAGATAATGAAAGACCTGTGGCTATCGCAGGAGTAATGGGCGGTCTAAATTCCGAGATAGAGGCCGATACAAACACCATCGTAGTTGAGTCGGCTAACTTCCGAAGCGATAGCGTTCGCTCCACATCTAAAGCTTTGGGGCTTAGAACTGAAGCTTCATCAAGATTTGAAAAGGGTATCGATCCGAACCTGGCGGCAGAAGCCGCAGACAGGGTTTGCTATCTGGCGGAACTACTCGGTGCAGGTACCGTTATCGCAGGTTCGGTAGACGTATATCCTTCCCCCGGCTTAACAAAAACGATTTCAGTGCGGGTGGACAGAATCAATAGAATCCTGGGTATCACTCTTTCTCAAAATGAAATGGTTTCGATTTTCACTTCCCTGGGCATGACAGCAGAACCCTGCGAAAAAATGATGATTAAGGTCACGCCCCCAAGCGTGAGAATGGATGTTGCAAGCGAAGAGGACTGTGCAGAAGAAATTGCAAGAATGTATGGATACGACCGACTTCCTCTTACTATACCCAAGGGTAACAGCCGCTTTAAAAAATCGCAGATCCATATTGTGCGGGATATTGCGAGGGAGGCCTTAACAGGAATGGGCCTTTATGAAATACAAACTTATTCCTTTTCAAGCCCAAAGGGGACCGAGAAAATAGTCAGGCAAAAGGACAGCCCATATCGCGATTTTATCACGCTGATGAATCCGTTAGGCGAGGAAAATAGCGTGATGCGGACCATGCTTACGCCCCATATGCTAGAAACCTTGGAAAGGAATATAAGCAGAGGAATAAAGGCGGCAAGGGCTTTTGAATTAGGCAACACTTTTTTAAATATAGCGGATGAAAAAGGATTACCCAAGGAGCAGGAATCCCTGTGCATCGGCTTTTACGGTGACGGAGAAAGCTTTCACACTCTTAAAGGGTCGATAAATGAGCTTTTTGTCAAATTGGGCCTCGATGATATGAAATATTTAGCCTTTCATGAATCGGATACCTATCACCCCGGAAAATGTGCTTTAATGTCTACTTCTTCGGGCGCAAAGCTGGGTATGATGGGCGAGCTTCACCCCGACGTAATGGAGCTTTATGATTTTGAACAGAAAATTTATTGTCTTGAATTAAACTTTGGGCTCCTTTCGAAGCAGGCCAAGCTGTCGCGCTATTACAGCCCGCTGCCAAGATATCCGGCAATAGACAGGGACATAGCGCTCATACTTGATGAGAATGTTAAAGCGGCCGATGTGGAGAACATCATCAGAATCGAGGCAAAAAAACTGCTTAAGAATGTGAATCTATTCGATGTGTATCGCGGGAAGCAAATTCCTGACGGTAAAAAAAGCGTAGCCTTTTCATTAACTTACAGATCCGATGATCGTACCCTGACGGATGAAGAGGTAACTCCGGTTCATAACAGGGTATTGGAGCAGCTGAAGAAGCAGTTAGGAGCAGAATTAAGAAAAACTTGATCAACAAAATAAGTATGTAAAGGCCGTTGCAGTGGGGAGGTTTGATGTCATGGAGGAACGCAACAGAGTCAATGTAAAAATCTATGGTCAGGAATTCATCATCTCCGGTGATTTGCCAAGAGAACAAATTATAAAAATTGCCGACTACGTCGATAGAAAAATGCATGAAATCGCCGACGCTGTTCCATCCTGCTCTATGTCATCTCTGGCTGTTCTGGCTGCCGTAAACTGCACCGATGAATACTTTAAATCGGCAGATAAGGTAGATGGACTCAGGCGGGAGATACAGGAGATGGACAAGGATGCCCGTCACTACGCCCAGTTATGGGAGGAGGCCAAGCAGAACTTCTTACAATACAAAGAAGATGCTCAGGCAGCAATCGACCATAAGGACGAAACCCAGCGGCTTTACAACGAAAAAACTGTGGAATACAATGAATTGGCTTCAAGGCTTCGCGAGTTAGAATTGAAAAATGAAAGCCTTAAACGCAAAAACGATAATTTGGTCAAGCGTATGGAGGCTTACGATGAGGAAAGAGAATCAACTGTAGCCATGTCAAAGGAGCTTGAGGCAAAATGCAGGGATTTAGAGAGCAGTTTTTTTGATCTGCAAATGGAAAACATTCAGCTTAAGGGCGAATTAGACAGGCATAAGAAGATAATAGATCAAGATGAACGATAAAACGTATCAGGTGCTGGAATTAAATAAGATAAAGGAAAAATTGGCGGGTGAAGCATCCTCTGCTATGGCGAAAGCGGCAATCGGCCGAATGGAACCTTCCTTAAACTTACATCGGATCAGAGAATGGCAGGCGGAAACCTCGGAGGCGGTTTCCGTTATTGTCCATAAAGGGGCTTTGACCCTTGGGAACTATTTCGACATTTGCTCTCATGTAAGTTTGGCCGAAAAAGGCGGCGTTTTAACCATGGAGCAGCTTCTTCAAGTCCTCTACAATCTGCAGGCAGCCCGGCACGCCTGCGCTTTTTTAAAAGGCGATCTGCCTGACGTACCAAGAATAAACGCAATAAGCGAGCTTTTAAGTATCCATAAAGACCTTGAACAGGAGATAGACCGTTCCATTTTATCCGAGGATGAAATGGCTGACGATGCCAGCCCGGAATTGAAAAGATTGCGACGCAGCATAGCGCTTAAAAACGAAGGCATAAGGAATAAGATGAGCAGTATCTTAACATCTTATGACAATAAAGGGTTTCTGCAGGATGCCGTAATAACCCTGAGGCAGGGCAGATACGTGGTCCCGATAAAGCAGGAGCATAGACAGAAATTTACAGGCATTATTCATGACCAATCATCCTCCGGGGCTACACTCTTCATAGAACCACAGATAATAGTTAATATGAATAATGATCTAAGGGAATTGGAATCGGCTGAGAAAAGGGAAATACAAAGGATATTGGCATCTTTGTCTTTAGCGGTTGCAGGTGTTGCCGACGGTTTAAGGAATAATCAGGAGCTACTGACAGCTTTGGATATAATTTTTGCAAGGGGGAAGCTTTCATGCAGCATGAAAGGTGAGGAGCCGACAGTAAATGAAGGGTGTTATCTGCGGCTGAAAGAAGCAAGACATCCCCTGATCGATCAAAATTTGGTGGTGCCTATCACGCTATCGATAGGATCAGACTACCATACATTAGTAATCACAGGGCCTAATACGGGGGGAAAAACTGTAACGCTTAAAACAGTAGGGTTGCTGCTTTTGATGGCCCAATCAGGTCTGCATATACCGGCTGAAGCCGGCAGTGAAATTCCCGTGATGAGGCAGGTGTTTGCGGATATCGGCGACGAACAGAGCATCGAACAAAGCCTTTCCACCTTTTCCTCGCACATGGCGAATATCGTAAACATAATAAAAGAAGCGGATTCGGATACTTTGATACTTTTAGATGAACTGGGGGCGGGAACAGACCCTACTGAAGGGGCGGCTCTGGCGATATCGGTACTTAAAAATCTTTATGAGAAAAAGGCTTTGACTATCGCCACCACTCATTATACTGAGCTTAAAAAATTTGCAAT
>CAZHBR010000145.1:0-4314 GCA_964530755.1 uncultured Oscillospiraceae bacterium
TTGAAAGGAGTATATCATGCCTGCAAGAGACGGAACCGGCCCTGTAGACGGAGGAGGAGGCCGACGCAGACGAAGCGCAAACACGGACGGATATTGTATATGTCCAAAATGCAAGGAAAGAATCGCGCATACGATCGGTGTTCCCTGTAATACTATTAAATGCCCCAAATGCGGCACAATTATGACAAGAGGCTCTTAAACGCCTAATGTGCAGCTTAGATCTGCCAAAATCCGATCGATAGGAGATTTAAAAAATGATTGTTTACGGACCAATCCCATCCAGGCGGCTGGGCATCAGCATCGGAATCAACAATATACCTCCTAAGACCTGCTCCTACTCCTGCATCTATTGTCAGCTTGGCAGGACAGATCGCATGCAGGTGACAAGAAGCAGCTTTTACGACCCGGAACACATATTCAAGGAAGCGGAAATTAAAATCAGACAGTTAGAGAACAGACAGAAAAAAGCTGACTATTTCACATTTGTTCCTGACGGGGAACCCACCTTAGATATCAATTTGGGAACGGAAATCGACATGCTGAAACCCTTTTGTGTGAAAACAGCTGTGATCACAAACGCATCCCTACTTTGGATGGATGACGTTAAAGAGGATCTGATGAAAGCCGATTGGGTATCTGTCAGCCTCGATGCGGCAGATGAAGACACATGGCGTAAAATAGACAGGCCTCACGGATCCTTGCAGCTGAACAGAATTCTCGATGGAATCGCGGAATTCTCTAAATTGTACAAGGGCGCTTTAGTTACTGAAACCATGCTGGTTGACGGATTAAACGATAGTAAAGAGTGTGTAGAAAAAATTGCAAAGCAGCTAGCGATAATTCGACCGGCTAAAGCGTATCTTTTAGTCCCTACCCGACCACCTGCGGAAAGCGAATTAATTAGGGCCTCAAAAACAGCTTTATCTGATGCGGTTCATATCATCCGCCGCATAGCTGATATTGAAATTGAATGCATCACCGGAGATGAGAACGAAGAGGGATTCTTCATAACTGAATCGATCAGAGAAGATTTATTGAGCATTGCCTCGGTGCATCCTGTAAGAGAAGATATTATCGATGAGCTTTTAAAGAAAAGGAAGGCTGATAAGGCTATAATTACAGATATGGTTAAGCAAGGGGATCTCCTTCAATTCTCATATGAAGGAAGAAACTTCTACAGAAGAAAGGCTGACTGAGAGGATGAGAAGCAGGGATTCGGAGCATCTTGCGGATTTACAAAAACAAATCAAGAATTGCCGTCTGTGCCAAGACGAATTCGGATATGAGCCCCGCCCTGTCATTCAGGGAAACCATAACGCTAAGATCGTGCAAATCGGCCAGGCCCCCTCAAAAGCCGTTCATGAAACGGGGAAACCATTTTACGATGCAAGCGGGAAAAAGCTTCGCGAGGAATGGTATCAGATTACCGAAGATGAATTCTATGATCCCGATAATTTCTATATCTTATCAATGGCCCATTGCTTTCCGGGAAAATCAAAAAGCGGGGGAGACCAAAGGCCGCCTAAAATCTGTGCAAGGATGTGGCTTAAAAAAGAAATGGATCTTGTGGACAATGAGATCTACATCGTTATCGGGGGCATAGCTGCGAAATTTTTCTTTCCAAATGAGAAAATTACATCCCTGGCATTTGAAAACAAAAAGATAAACGGCAAACCCGCCTTTATCATGCCGCATCCCTCGCCGCTGAATGTGAAATGGTTTAAGGACAATCCACGGTTTGAGCATAAAAGAATCTTGGAGATCAGACAGATTATTCACGATACAATAGGTCGTTTCTGATCACAGGCTCCTTTTGCCCTGTCGGCATGAAAGGAGCCTGTGTCTATAGCTTTTAACATTTCGGAACAGACTGTGAATCTTTATTTTTTAAGAATATCTGATAATAATTTACCTCCCACACCGATATTATCCGGATCATTCTCCTTTAAACTGACAGTGAATGCATCAATTGGAATATCCAATATTTTCGATGCAGTCTCAGTCAATTCTTTGACCATTTGAGCCTTTTTCTCTCTGCTCATTTTCCCGGCTTCAACTGTAATGATAGGCATTTCATCTCCTCCTCGCATAATTAGTTTTATGAGTTATATCCATTATTTTATACTGCACCGCACAAGCCAGACTACCTTAGCAAAGTATGCCGGGCTTTCCTGGACCAGATATCAATCCGGGGAGTTTGAAGCCTCAAAATGTAACCCCATTCACTTTGCGCAGCAATCGGCTTTATGCTTCACAAAGAACTCCGGCGGGCTTATTTTTATTTCAATAAATAGTTCTTACTATTTATTGCTATTATACACGGTGACCGCATTTTGATAAAGATCGTTTTATAAAAACCCTGCACGCATGACAGGATTATCGTTTAATTCATTCAAATCAGAAATATTACCTTGACAACGCTTGTACTTTAAATTTAAATGTGAATAGGATATAAATCTTTGTGGTGCAGGTGGAAAACAATCAGATAATTTATATTGTGTCAGAATGACAGGGAGATCAGCTATGAAAATTGCATTTGTCGGTGCCGGTATCGGCGGCACAAAGATGATGGAACTTTTTAATCAGATAAATGATATCCAAATAACATGTATAGTAGATAGATCTTATAACGCTTCAGGCATGCTTCGCGCAAAAGAACTGGGGATCCAGACAGAAACTGATATTAAAAAGATCCCAAACAATACGCAAATTATCATCGAAGCCACCGGCAACAAGCAGGTGCTTGCTACTTTAAAAGAGCTGTATCGGGAACGCTGTAAAATTATAGATTCAGACATAGCCGCAGTGATGATGTTGATTGTAGATCGGCAAATTGAAATGGCCGACCGGTTAAGTCATCAATTGGTACAAATACAAACAACCAGCGACCTGCTCACCGATCAAATGAACCGCATCGTTGAAATTACCACCGATCTGGAAAAAACAAATAAAGCTTTGCTGTGCGCCAGCGATGAATCAAAACAATTGATCGCCCAGTCAAATAAAATGATCAGGGAAGTTAACAACATTGCCAGTCAGATTAAAATACTAGGTGTTAATGCAAACATAGAGGCATCCAGAGCCGGAGAACACGGCTCCGGTTTTGCAGTGGTGGCAACAGAAGTTCAAAGGCTTTCAGAAAACACTGCAAAATTCGCTTCGCTCATCTCTCAGCTGCTTATTTCGTTAAACAATAAAAATGAGGAAATCAACAAAGATACCCACGGATTAAATGATATCGCATGTAACCAAAGCAATATAACGCTTGAAGCAAAGCGCACGGTCGAGGCCTTACTTCAAACAGTATATTGATTTAATACCGGCTTCTTCAAGCCGTATTTTCGGCGTTGTTTTGTTCCTCAGAAATAATATCCTCCACGCTCAAGGAGGTTTTGTTTCCTCCGGCCTGAAAAACGAGAATCAATCCGGTAATGCAAAATATGACGCCCAAATACTGTATCATTGAAACCGTTTCATGAAATAATAATTGGCCTACAACCAACATGCACATGGCCAATAAAACATTGCACACCATTCCCCCGAGACTTATATTCCAACCGGCCCTGTATAGAAAAATATAGCCGCTTTCAAGACCAATTGTCGCAATTGCAAATGTCAACACGGCCCAATTTACCTTTGAGAACTCAATGCTCATTGAGGCCGAAGGGTTAAATATCATAAATGCTAAAAAATAGAAAACCACTAGAATTAAATAAATGATAGTCGTGCCCGCATATGCGTTCAAGTCCTCCCGAATTGATTTTGCACTGACATCGTATATGACGTTGGACACCACAACTATAAATACCGGCAAAAAGAACCAAAACATAATTTCCCCTCCTAAGCTGCAGCCGCTATTATATCGGCACCCGTTATTTTGTTATTAATACAAATCCGATCAAACACAGCAATATACCTGCTACATGCTTTTTATTTATTATTTCACGATAAAAAATTATTCCAATAAAAATAAGGGACAGAGCAATTAAAATATTACAGACCAACGATGCAAAGCTCACTTCCCAGCCCGCCCTGAATATCAAAATATATCCCAGATCAAGGCCTGTGCAGCCCAGGGCCAGTGAAAATGTAGCTTTATTGATTTTTTTTAACTCCAGCAGAAAATTCTTGTTTTCGCTGGTGATATAAAACAAGGCTATAGAAATGATTGCGGCGATCAGATAAAAGAACAACAATCCTGCCAGCGCATTTATTTCCTCGGGAAACATTTTTGCGGAAACATCATAAAGCACATTCGACAAAACGATAAATATTATTGGAAAATAGTATAAATAACGTCCCATAGTATCTCCT
>CAZHBR010000146.1:0-866 GCA_964530755.1 uncultured Oscillospiraceae bacterium
GTAGGAGGATGATAGCCGTAATCTATAAGCCTCTTGGCAATATCGAGGGCAGTCACATCGCCTGCCGCATCGTTTAGACCCCCTAATACAAATTCATGCATGCATACTCTGTCTATGGGCAGCCTGTAGCGCTCTTTTAGCCGTTTCATCATATAATTAGCATTCAAAACCGCCTTTTTGCCTGCAGTTTTTAAGCCGTCCCTTCCCATAGCAAGAATATAGGCATATGCGCGGATCATAACGCCGAAATTCCCATAAAAGCTTTTTATTCTTCCTATGGATTCCGGCCTGTCGTAATCAAGAACATATCCCTCTTCCGTTTTCTCAATCATCGGAACAGGCAAAAATTTAACAAGATCCTCTTTCACCCCGACCGGACCCCCTCCGGGGCCCCCTCCCCCATGAGGAGAAGAAAATGTTTTATGAAGGTTAAAGTGAATTATATCGAAGCCCATGTCACCCGGTCTGCTAATTCCCATTATCGCATTCATATTGGCCCCATCGCAGTACATGAGTCCACCTGCATCGTGAACAAGAGCGGATATCTCTTTTATATTACTTTCAAAAAGCCCCAGAGTATTGGGATTTGTCAGCATCATGCCGGCAACCTCATCGCTTAACACCGCTTTCAGGTTATCCATACCCACAGTCCCATTGTCCTCAGATTTTATCTCAAGGATTTCAAAACCAGCCACTCCCGCACTCGCCGGATTTGTACCGTGGGCCGAATCCGGTACAATTATTTTAGTTCTTTTTCCTCCTTCACCTTGTTTTTCGTGATAGGCCTTGATGATCATCAGCCCCGCCATTTCCCCATGGGCCCCCGCAGCCGGCTGCAGGGACACTCTGGCCATGCCTCCGATCTC
>CAZHBR010000146.1:876-4290 GCA_964530755.1 uncultured Oscillospiraceae bacterium
CGAAAGCATGTTATCAAGCTCATACATCAAAGCCAAGGCCCCTTGAACTGTCTCCTTTGGCTGATAAGGATGGAGATTGACAAATTCATTAAGGGAGGACACATCCTCGTTAATTTTAGGATTATATTTCATCGTACAGGAGCCTAAAGGGTAAAATCCTGTATCGACACCATAATTCTTATTTGACAAAAGTGTATAATGTCTTACCACATCTACTTCGCTCACTTCCGGCAACTGAACCTCCTCCTTTGAAAGAAGATGATCGGGGATAAGGGTTTCAACAGGTACGTTTTTCACATCCATTAGGGGAAGGGAAAAAGCTCTTCTCCCCTCTTTTGAAAGCTCAAATATCAGTTTGTCGTACCCTTTCATCAGATCACCTCCATCAAAGCGGCCAATCGGTCAATTTCCCGCCTGGTTCTTTTTTCCGTAACGCAAAGCAGCACACCATTTTTTATGCTGTATTCCTTATTGAGATTGTATCCGCCCAGAATGCCCTTTTCAAGAAGCCCTCTGTTTACGATGTCTGCATCTTTTTGGCCGATCACAGCAAATTCCTTAAAAAACGGTTTGTCGAACGCAGGCCTGTACTTTTTGCCCTCAACAATCCTTTCAAAAGCATAATGAGCCTTTTTCGTGCATTGAAGCGCCACTTCACTAAGACCCTTCTTCCCCATCACAGCCATATAAATAGTGGCTATTAAGGCGTTTAAATTCTGATTGGAGCAAATATTGGAGGTCGCTTTATAGCGGCGTATATGTTGCTCCCTGGCCTGAAGCGTCAATACATACGCCCTTTTTCCTTCCGAATCGACGGACTGACCGACTAACCTGCCGGGCATCTTCCGCATTAATTTTGAAGTTACGGTCATAAATCCTATATACGGTCCGCCGAAATTCAGGCTGTTTCCCAAAGATTGAGCATCGCCCACTACGATATCCGCCCCGTATTCAGACGGTTTTTTAAGGATGGCGAGGGACACAGGATCAACCAGGCTGATAAGAAGAGATTTGTTGCTATGGGTTACCGCCTCTATTTCAGTAAGATCCTCTATTATTCCCAGAAAATTAGGGTACTGGACTATCACCGCGGCGCTTTCGCGATCGATCAGTTCTTTTAACATTTCCACATCGGTGCTGCCGCCTGTCATAGGGATTTCGGCAACCCTTATATTTCTGAAACGCATATAGCTTTTTAAAACCTGCCGGGTTTCGGGACTGACAGTCGAAGAGACTAAAACGGTATTGCGACCTGTATTATCCGCCGCCATGATTGCCCCCTCGGCACAGGCCGTAGCACCATCATAAAGAGATGCATTGCCTACGTCCATGCCTGTAAGCTCGCACATCATGGTTTGGTATTCAAATATCGCCTGAAGAGTACCTTGACTGATCTCCGCCTGGTAGGGGGTATATGCCGTATAAAATTCGGATCGTTTTGCTAAATGCCCTACGACGGCCGGAATATAATGATCGTAGGCACCGGCCCCTAAAAAACAGGTCAGCTCATCAGTCGATCTGTTCTTGTCCCCCAGCTCCTTCATCCTTTCTGCGATTTCAGGCTCGGACAGACCGGGCTTCAATTTTAAATCCCGTTTAAGCATCAAACTGTCGGGAACATCACAAAACAAATCGTCAACAGATTCTATTCCGATGACTGACATCATATCCTGATCATCGGCATCGGTGTTTGGAATATATCGATGCACACCCTTACTCCTTTTCACAAAACGCCCTGTAGGCATTCTCATCCATAAGCTTGTCGAGCTCAGTATCATCGTTCATTTCAATTATGCTTATCCAGTTTTCATAGGGACTTTCGTTAAGAAGTTCAGGTGATTCCTCCAGATCCTCATTTATCTCTACTATCCTCCCCGATACGGGCGCAAAGGAATCTGAAGCCGCTTTTACGGATTCAATGACGCAAAATACGTCCCCTGCACTATACTCCTGTCCCGCTTCAGGAAGCTCCACGTATACTATATTTCCAAGAGCATGTTGGGCATAGTCGGTAATACCTATCACGGCCCTGCTGCCTTCAGCCCTGACCCATTCATGATCGCTTGAGTAATACAGATTTTCCTTTGTTATCATTCCCTTTACCTCCGCTTATTTCTTATAATTTTTTTTATAAAATTTCTTGCCGACTATAACCGCTTTCGCATTTCTTTTTCTGATCCGGATTTCGATCGTGCCCCCCGGCTCTGCATGCTCCTTTCGAATCAATGCAAATCCGATACTTTTTTTCAAGGTAGGTGAATAATAGCCTGTCGTTACAAATCCTATCGCTTTCCCTTCTGAAAAGACATCGTAGCCGTGCCGCGGTATACCGCCGTCGATCATTTCAAATCCGACAAGTTTTCTTGAAGTGCCGGTTCTTTTTTGCTCAAGCAGGGCATCTTTTCCGATGAAGTCACCCTTTTCGAATTTTACAAAATACCCTAATCCAGCTTCCAAAGGCGATATGTCAGGTGAGATTTCATTGCCGTATAAAGGAAGGGCAGCCTCAAAGCGAAGGGTATCTCTTGCCCCAAGACCTACAGGAACAAGCCCGTACCCTTTACCTGCCTGCAGTACGCTTTCCCATACAGGCAATGCATCTTCATTGGAAAGATATATTTCAAATCCATCCTCACCTGTATAACCTGTTCTCGATATGAGGCAATCAGCCCCGGCGATCTTCACACCGCGCTTTAAATGAAAAGCAGATATTTTCGATAAATCCGTATCTGTAAGTCTGGTTAAAATAGCTTCGGATTTAGGGCCCTGCAATGCCATTTCCGAGATCTGATCCGATATATTATCAATATCCCCGCCGTAACGATCCTTATGCTCAAGCATCCACATGTAATCTTTTTCCATGTTGGCGGCATTCACGACAAGAAGGTAATGATCGCCATTATATCTGTAGATCAAAAGATCATCTACGACACCCCCGTTTTCATAGCACATAAAAGAATAAATTACCTGGTTATCTTTCATGACTCCTATATCATTTGTGAGGAGGCTTTGAAGATAATCTGCCGCATCCTTTCCCTTTACCTCAATCTCGCCCATATGAGAAACATCAAACAGACCGGCTGCGGTGCGCACAGCTTCATGCTCAAAGGTCAGTCCGGAAAATTCTACAGGCATTAACCAGCCTGCATAATCAACCAACCTGGCTCCGTATTTTTCGTAGGCAGGGAAAAGGGAAGTCTTTTTTAATTTTCCCATCGATTTTTCCTTTCTTCTCCATCTAATTCTATTGTATGCAACAATTCTTTTCAATGGATAATCTAAAATAATCCACTATAATATGATCCGGACGGCAGCATCAAAACCTCTGATGCCGTCATCCGGAGCGAAAAGAATATTTAATAAAAATGTATTGCTGCCATACGGCTATTTTACCACCATTACGGGACAGGGTGC
>CAZHBR010000147.1:0-4255 GCA_964530755.1 uncultured Oscillospiraceae bacterium
TTGGAGATAATCGATAATGCGAACCGCATCGTAAAGTTTGAGTATGAAGGTGATTTTTCGGATACGCTTAATCAGGTGGGACGGATACCCCTTCCCCCTTATATACAAAGGAAGGATGGAGCCCTTGATAGGGAAAGGTATCAGACTGTATATTGTAAAGATACAGGCTCTGCCGCCGCGCCGACGGCAGGGCTTCATTTTACTGACAATCTCCTAAAAAGCATTATTGAAAAGGGTGTGAATGTGGCATATATAACGCTGCACATCGGGATAGGTACATTCAGGCCCGTTAAATCCAAAAACATACAAGATCATCTTATGCATCTGGAGGACTATGAAATTGATGATCTGAATGCTAAAATAGTTAACGATGCGAAGCTGGCGGGGGGAAGGGTAATCGCCGTAGGGACCACCTCCGTAAGGACATTGGAAAGTGTGGCAGATTCAGATGGAAGGGTAAAAGCTGCTGCAGGGCGCACGGATATTTTTATCTATCCCGGGTATACATTTAAAGCCGTGGACTGTTTGCTGACCAACTTTCATTTACCGGAATCTACCTTGCTCATGCTGGTATCGGCTTTTTATGATAGAGGGAAGGTACTAAAAGCGTATGAAAAAGCGATAAAAATGCGTTATAACTTTTTCAGCTATGGGGATGCCATGCTGATCTTATGATAGAAAGAATGGAAATGCACGCGGTAAAATTTGAACTTATAAAAGAAGATGAACGAACGAAAGCGAGAAGGGGAGAACTGCATACACCCCACGGGAGTCTGGAGACGCCGGTATTTATGCCTGTCGGTACGGCCGCTACTGTCAAGGCGATGCGCCCTGAGGATGTCAAGGGGTTAGGTGCACGCATAATCCTCTCAAATACCTATCACCTCTATTTGCGGCCCGGGCATGAAATAATACGCGAGGCCGGGGGATTGCATAAATTTATGAACTGGGACGGGGCCATCTTGACTGACAGCGGAGGTTTTCAGGTATTCAGTCTGGGAGACCTTCGTAAAATAACCGAAGAAGGGGTCACTTTCCGTTCACACATTGATGGTTCGCTTCACATGTTTACTCCGGAAAAATCTATAGAGGTGCAAAATGCGCTGGGTTCGGACATTATTATGGCCTTTGATGAATGCACGCCCTACCCTGCAAAGCGATCCTACGCAGAACAATCCCTTCAGCGTACGAGCCGCTGGTTAGCACGCTGCAAGAAGGCACATAAGGATACGAAAAGGCAATCGCTGTTTGGAATCATGCAGGGGGGGATGTATCGCGATCTGAGATATCAAAGTGCCATGGAGATTACGGAGCTCGATCTTCCCGGATATGCTATCGGGGGGCTTTCTGTGGGAGAACCTAAGGAATTGATGTATGAGATTCTCGATGATTGCGTAGATTATCTGCCAAAGGACAGGCCAAGATATTTAATGGGCGTGGGAAGTCCCGATTGTTTGTTTGAGGGGGTAAAAAGGGGTGTGGATCTCTTTGATTGTGTACTGCCTACGCGCATTGCCAGAAACGGTATGGCTATGACATCGGGCGGGAGGGTGTACATTAAAAACGCTGAGCACAAAAGATCGTTTATGCCTCTGGATCCGGAATGCGATTGCTATACTTGCCGAAATTATACAAGAGCCTATTTGCGTCATCTTTTTAAAGCAAACGAAATTCTGTCCTCTATGCTTTTAACTAATCATAACCTGTATTTTCTTCTTACGCTAATGAAAAAGATAAGAGATGCCCTTGATGGGAACAGGTTTTTAGAATACAAAAGAGAATTCTATGATAAATATGGTGAATTCTAGTTCTGCTAACAATTAAACGATACACAAGGAGAATGAAGTATGCCCATTATTGTACCAAGAGGTTTGCCTGCCTATAAGGTGTTAAAAAATGAAAATGTCTTTGTCATGACAGAAAGAAGGGCACAGACACAGGATATAAGACCTTTGCATATTGCTATTGTAAACTTGATGCCCATAAAAGAGGTTACTGAAACGCAATTGATTCGAATGCTTGCCAATACGCCTTTGCAGGTGGAGCTTCAGTTGTTGACTATGGATTCACATGAATCAAAAAATACTAAAAGGGATCACCTTGAAAGCTTTTACAAGACATTTGACGAAATAAAAAACCAGCGTTTTGACGGTATGATTATAACCGGCGCTCCCGTGGAATTTCTTCCCTATGAACAGGTTGATTACTGGAGAGAGCTGTCTGAAATAATGGAATATACAAAAAGAAATGTTTTCAGCACCCTACATATCTGTTGGGGGGCGCAGGCTGCTTTGTACCATCATTATGGCATCGATAAATATGTATTACCGGAGAAACTGTTTGGGGTATTTCCGCATAAACTGAAGGATAAAAAATCTGAACTTACAAGGGGCTTTGACGATATCTTTTATGCTCCTCACAGCCGTCATACCCAAGTGCTTAAAGAGGATATATTATCGATTCCGGAATTGCGTATATTAGCTGAATCCGATATAGCAGGAGCCCACCTTGTTGCCACAAAAGATAAAAGAATGATCTTTGTACAGGGCCACGAGGAATATGACAGGGATACTTTAAGACTGGAATATGAAAGGGATATAAAAAAAGGTCTCATTGTAAAGGTTCCGGTTAATTATTTTGAAAATGATAATCCATCAAAAAAAATAGTAGTTAAATGGAGAGGGCATGCAAATTTATTTTACGCCAACTGGCTCAACTACGTGTATCAGGAAACACCTTATGATCTTACAAAACTTGATGATCTTTAGGGGGATGATAACAATTGAACATTTGCAGGCATAGCGGCAGCTGCGGAGGCTGCATTTATCAGGAAATCCCATATCAAGAACAAATTGAAATGAAGGCTAAATATGTTTTTGATCTGCTAAAGGAAAAAGGAATATTTTTCGATCATTTTCTTGGGGTGCAAGCAAGCCCTAAAAGATATGGATATCGAAATAAAATGGAATATACCTTTGGGGATGAAACAAAAGGCGGGGAAATGACCTTAGGGCTTCATAAGCAAGGCAGTTATCTTTCTGTCGTGAGCGCAGATGGTTGTCTTATTGCAGATCCCGATTTCAGTCTTATTCTTGCAGCTGTGCTCAAATTTTGCAAGGAGAAGGGATACAGCTTTTACAAGAAAAAAACCCATATAGGTCTGCTGCGAAACCTGGTGCTGAGAAAAGGAGAGCGCACAAGGGAGCTCCTTGTCAACATCGTTACAAGCAGTCAAAATGAATTTGATGATCAAGCATTTGTATCCTTGATCGAGGGTTTAGTCCTTCAAAATGAGGTGGTGGGCATTTTAAGGACTGTAAACGACAAAAAATCAGATGCTGTTATTCACGACAGCCTTAAGGTTCTGAAGGGAAGGGACTATTATAACGAGATAGTATTGGGGCTGAGGTTTCAAGTCAGCGCCTTTTCTTTTTTTCAACCTAACGTTTTAGCCTCGGAAATTATGTATTCAGAAGCTCTATCACTCATCGATGATTTAAAGGGTAAAACTGTTTTTGATCTTTATTCAGGCACGGGGACTATAAGTCAACTGGCTGCCTGCAGGGCGGAAAAAGTAATAGGTATAGAGATACTGGAAGAGGCAGTTTTATCTGCAAAAGAGAATGCCGAATTAAACGGGTTGTCTAATTGTGAATTCATATCAGGCGATGTACTTAAAACATTGGAGAAAATTAAAGCTAAACCTGATGTGATTATAATGGATCCCCCACGATTCGGTGTTCACCCGAAGGCGCTGCAAAAAATACTGGACTATGGAGTTAATGAAATACTTTATATTTCCTGTAACCCCAGATCTATGGCCGATAATATTGAGATTGCATTGGAACAAGGGTATAGGACCGATTGTGTAAAGGTATATGATAATTTCCCTTTTACAAAACACATTGAGTGCGTGATTCTGATGCAGCGTAGTGGTTTGAAAGACAAAAAGTAGGGTTTGGCCACTACATGTAGCGGTTTAGGGGTAAGAAATGAGCAAAAAGTACTGATTCAGAAGGTGATTTTTCAGATATAGCTCTCAAAATGATGCGAAATCATTTTATGACAAAAGGAAATATAAAATAAATAACTGTAGAAAAACATTGATTGCCGGAGAATTAAAGTGCGTTATTGCACCCTGATTCTCCGGTTTTTTTGTTTTCAGAAAGGACACGATATGCTTGTAAAGTACAAAAGAAATAAAAAATTTCCTGCTACGATTCTGAAAGCCTTACAAGTACCGGAAAGCCTGATC
>CAZHBR010000148.1:0-4235 GCA_964530755.1 uncultured Oscillospiraceae bacterium
AATATCCCGCAAAATTGAATGAGGAAATATAACTATTCCGAAAATGAATATTTTAGGAATAGTTAAGCATCTCCCCTCTCATCTGTTTTTCCTTATAATGTCTAAATAATCCTGAAGAATTACTACGGCAGATTGCATATCTATCAATGCCTTTCTCTTTTTCCTTGAAAGATCCGCCTCAATCATCGCTTTGTTAGCTATGAGAGTGCTGTAGCGTTCATCATGAAAAGCCACTTCTATTTTTCCCATGCCTGAACTCATCAGCTTATTCTTAAGATGCATCACAAACTCCCTTGTTTTTACAGTCTGCATGCTGTCGCTGCCATCTAAATTAAGCGGCAGGCCCGCAACTACCGCCGAGCATTCATATTCTTTTATCAGTTCTAATATTTTACCTGTATCTTTGCGGATACTGATCCGATCAATCGTCAGCAATCCCTTTGCTGTAATTCTCAGTTCATCGCTTAATGCAACTCCAATTGTCCTGTCGCCTATATCTAGGGCTATGATTCTCATTTTTTAATCTCCGCTATTAAATAAAAAGAAAAGCAGTATATTAAGCTGCTGTTTCATTTCGTATAAGACTTTACTATTGCAATGATATGATTAAATTTATTATTTTTTCAAAAACGCCCTGAGAAGCTCCTCCACAAGATCATCCCGTTCGATGTGACGTATGATGTTTCTCGCGTTATTATGCCCGGTTATATATGATGGGTCGCCGGATAATATATAACCTACCATTTGATCAATGGCGTTGTAGCCTTTTTCCTCCAAAGCATCATAAACAGCTCTTAAGATAGACTCTGTGGTCTTTAATTCCCCTCTGTCAGGACTGTTAAAAAGTATGGTGTTCCTCTCCATGGCCTTCCATCCCTCCTATGTGGAGATTATAGCAAACATAAGCAGAGTCAGACAAGACGTCTGCCAATATTTAATATTATTGTAATATTAATTAAAGCAATGTCTCTGCGACTGCAAAGGCAAGTGCAATCTTTTTTGGATCTTTTGCACCTGCCTGGGCGAGGTCGGCCTTCCCTCCTCCTCCTCCGCCAGCCGCCGCTGCAATCGGCTTGACAAGCTTACCTGCATGGTAACCTTTTTCAATCAGATCATCGGTCACAGCGACAATGAAATTGGCTCGATCCCCGTTATTTGATGCGAGTATAATCACGGCATTTTTAATTTTATCACGGATTTTATCGGACGACAGCCTGAGATCTTCAGCCTCATAATTGACATATTCCCATGTTATAAGGTTGATGCCGTTGATCTGTCTTGCCCGGTTGATAATCTGATCAACAGAATCCGATAGGCTTTTCTCTTTTTGTTCTAAAAGATTTTTTCTTTGCAGCCTCCACTCTTCTGCCATCTGCTCGAATTTGGAAAGAAAATTGTCAGGTGTTGATTTCAATGTCTTTGAGGCTGCCGCAATAATTGCCTCCGCCTCATGCAAACGATTGTTCAGTTCAGTTCCTGTTACGGCTTCAATCCTGCGTACACCGGAAGCGATTCCGCCTTCTGAAACAATTTTCATAGCGCCTATCTGTCCCGTGTTTTCTACATGCGTTCCGCCGCAAAGTTCGTGACTGAATTCACCTGCAGAAACAACACGTACAATATCCTTATATTTTTCACCAAACTGTGCCGCGGCACCGGTTTCTATCGCCTGGGCTAATGGCATTTCCCTGACGTATACAGGGAGAAATTCATCTATTTTTTCATTGACAAGGTCTTCAATTTCCTGAAGCTTTTCCTTACCTAAGCCCTCATAATGATTGAAATCAAAACGCAGGCCTGCCGGAGATACATGGGAACCAGCCTGCTCTACATGGGGACCCACAACCTCTTTTAAAGCTTGATGCAGCAAATGTGTACCTGTATGGTTTCTGGCGGTTTTATTGCGGTTTAAAAGATCCACCCGGGTATGAACGAAGCTGTCAGTTTGCAATGTGCCTCTTTCTACTGTTATCATGTGAAAAATCGCATTTTCATGACTCACAACCGAATGAACGGATGCCAGTGCATCATCATTGAATATGATGCCTGTATCAGCAGCCTGTCCTCCCCCTTCTGCATAAAAAGGTGTTTCATTTAGAACAAGGAGACCTGTTTCTCCTTCCGTTAAGGAATCAGCATTTAAATTCTCTTTATAGATACCAATGATTTTTCCTGTTCCGGAAAGTTCATTGTATCCTGTAAATATAGTCGGATGATCTATAGTCAAATGCAACATCTCCTTCTCCATCCAACCTTCTTTTTCCTGGGACTTCCTTGCGGCTCTAGCGCTTTCCCTTTGGCGTTTCATATGCTTTTCAAAGCCTGCAATGTCGGCCTTACAACCCTGTTCTTCTAGAATTTCCCAAACAAGCTCCGGCGGGAAGCCGAAAGTGTCGTAAAGTTGAAAGACAATTTCACCTGATAGGATTTTGCTGTCTTCATCCTTCATTCGTTCCATATGCTCTGCAAGCAAAACAGAACCCTGATCTATAGTATTTGAAAATTTTTTCTCTTCGGAAAATATGATGTTTTGAATGTAATCCTTTTTTTCTGCAAGTTCAGGATAAGCTTCCTTTGAAACATGGATAACTTTTTCCGATAAATCAGATAAAAACCCTTCTTTTATTCCCAAAAGTTTACCGTGCCTTGCAGCTCTTCGAAGCAGTCTTCTAAGCACATATCCCCTGCCCTCGTTTCCCGGTAAAATACCGTCGCATATCATAAAAGTGATAGACCGTATATGATCCGTTATGATGCGCATAGATGTGTCGGCTGAGGTTTTACCTCCTTCATAGGCACATGTCGATTTTTTTTCTACCTCGTCAAGGATAATGCGTACGGTATCTACATCGAAAATCGAATCTGCCTGCTGCATGATGCAGGCGAGCCGCTCAAGACCCATGCCTGTATCTATGTTCTTGTGCTTTAAAGGAGTATAGTTACCGGCCTCATCTTTATTGAACTGTGTGAAGACGTGATTCCAAAATTCAATGTAGCGATCACAATCACAGCCAGGCTTGCAGTCTTTTTTATCGCAACCGTAGCCTTTTCCCCTATCGTAATAAATTTCCGAACATGGTCCGCAAGGCCCGATTCCTATTTCCCAGAAATTGTCCTCCTTACCCAATCGAACAATTCTTTCCTCGGGAAAACCGATAACATCGTGCCATATAGCGTATGCCTCTTCATCATCTTCGTAAATGCTGGCCCACAGCCTGTCCTCCGGCAGCTTTAATATATCGGTCAACAGTTCGTAGCCCCAAACTAACGATTCCTTTTTAAAATAGTCTCCAAAAGAGAAACTGCCCAGCATCTCAAAGAATGTACCATGTCTGGCGGTATGACCGACGTTTTCAATATCCCCGGTCCTTATGCATTTTTGACAGGTCGCCATCCTTTTCCCAGGTGGAGTTAAGGCTCCTGAAAAATAATGTTTAAGAGGGGCCATGCCAGAATTTATGATTAAAAGACTTTTATCGTTTTCCGGCACCAGTGAAAAACTCTTCTTAATATAATGGTCTTTTCCTTTATAATACTCTAAAAAAATTGATCTCAATTCGTTAAGCCCGATTTTATTCATTTCATTTGTCTCCCTAAAAAAACATCCTCAATATTATAACATAATAAGCGGTAACAATATAGCCTTGCACGCGATTAAATGATATCATTGCCTTGTAAACACATACCGAAAGCATGGTGATAAAAAATGGAAATGCGTATTCTCGGCAGGTCCAACTTATCTGTGAGCAGGCTCGGCTTTGGGGTTTTGACAATGGGACCCTCACAGCTGAACCTCCCTGTTTCAGAGGGGGCGGCGCTGATTAAATATGCTATGGGTCTAGGGATAAACTTTTTTGATACGGCCCAATATTACAACACATATCCCTACTTGCGCGAAGCTTTAAAGGGATCGACTAAAGATCCGATTATTGTATCCAAATGCCTTTATGATACCTATGAAGCGATGGAGGATGCGATAGAAGAGGCCCGTATTGAATTAAACAGAGACGTAATAGATATCTTTCTTCTGCATGAAGTGCGCGGCAGCTACGATTGGGAAAGCCGCAAAAGTGCATTTGAATGCCTGAAAGAAGCAAAACAAAAAGGTGTTGTAAAAGCCATAGGGATCTCTACTCATCATGCAGATGTGGCAGAAAGCATCGCATCGGAGCCCGATATTGATGTTCTTTTTCCCTTGATCAATTTCAAAGGGCTGGGTATACGCAGAGGCTGTG
>CAZHBR010000149.1:0-1537 GCA_964530755.1 uncultured Oscillospiraceae bacterium
ACCGTGGGTAGCGAAAAGGATAATAGGATTTTAATAGCGGCCCTGAAGGAGATATTAACCCGCGGGGGTAAATGAAGAGGGAGGACGGTTATGAGGCAATGTACACTTGAGAGAAAGACCCTGGAAACCGATATCATCATAAAGGTGAATCTGGATGGAAAAGGACAATCGAACATAGATTCGGGGATAGGATTTCTTGATCACATGTTAACCGCATTTGCTTTGCATAGCGGGATCGATCTTGCGATTGAATGCAAGGGTGACCTTAATGTAGATTGTCATCACAGCATAGAGGATATTGGCATAGCATTCGGACAAGCTTTCCGCAAGCTGACAAAAAACAAGGAGGGCATTGAGAGATATGGTTTTGCAACCATACCGATGGATGAAGCCCTGGCATTTTGCAGCATTGACATAAGCGGCAGGCCGTATCTCGTTTATAAATGTGAATTTAAAGGACAGACATTGGGTTCTATGAGCAGTCAAATGGTCAAAGAGTTTTTTTATGCTTTTTCAGTTAATGCAGCTGTAACGCTGCATATCAATTTGTTGTATGGAGAAAACGACCATCACAAAGCCGAGGCTGTTTTCAAGGCCTTTGCTCATGCAGTGAAAGGGGCCGTTCGAAAAGGAGACAGCGGGATCATATTGTCATCAAAGGGGATTTTATAATGATAATTTTACCGGCAATCGATATTAAGGACGGAAGATGTGTCCGTTTGACGCAGGGAGATTTTGATACTGTGGAAAAAGTTGCAGAGGATTGGTTTACAACCGCCTTATCTTTTGCAAAAGATGGGGCTGAATGGATACATATGGTGGATCTTGACGGGGTTCTTACAGGCAGGCCGGAAAACAGCCATATGTTTATTGAGGTGGCTAAAAAAACAGGACTTAAAGTTGAACTGGGCGGGGGGATAAGATCCATGAAGGATATTTCGCATTATCTTGAAAAAGGAATCAGCCGCATAATACTTGGTACCGCAGCTATAAATGAGCAGGAGCTGGTAGAAGAGGCGGTAAATGAGTACGGGGATCGGATTGCAGTCGGCATCGATGCGAAGGACCGCAGGGTAAGGGGTTCCGGGTGGCTGAAAAATAGCGGAATTGATTTTATCGATCTGGCAAAGGCTATGGAGAATATAGGTGTACAAACTATGATCTTTACGGATATATCAAAGGATGGTACTTTAAAAGGCCCAAATTTGGCGCAGTTAAAGGAGCTGTCGGCTGCAGTATCAGTTAATATCATTGCCAGCGGCGGTATACATTCGCTTGCGGATATAAAGGCGTTATCCGATATGGGTCTATACGGGGCGATCTGCGGGAAAGCTATCTATAAAGGGGAGCTTTCCCTGAAAGAGGCGATTAATCACGGGAAGGCGCATCGAAGAGGTGGTGAAAAGTGGGACTAAAACGAATTATCCCCTGTCTTGATGTAAGAGATGGGAAGGTAGTAAAAGGTATTAATTTTACCGACATAAAAGTTGTTGGAGATCCGGTGGAATGTGCGCTGATTTATGAAAGCCAGGGAGCC
>CAZHBR010000149.1:1568-4234 GCA_964530755.1 uncultured Oscillospiraceae bacterium
TGAATATCAAAGCTACAACAGAGGGTAAAAGGATTTTTTCAGATGTAGTGCATGAAACCGCGATAAAGTTATCAATTCCTTTGACGGTGGGAGGCGGTATAAAAAGCCTCGATGATATCGAAGAAATGCTTTCAGCCGGTGCTGCCAAGGTGTCAATCAACTCGGAGGCGGTTAAAAACCCGGGTCTTATAAAGGAGGCAGTTAACAGGTTCGGCGGTGACAGAATAGTTGTAGCGATTGACGGTGCAAGAAACCTTCAGGGGGGCTTCAATGTATTTATAGATGGGGGAAACACCGATACAGGGATAGATGTGGTAAATTGGGCGAAGGAAATGGCCAAAACAGGTGTAGGGGAGATTTTACTCACTTCAATGGATACCGACGGGACGAAAGGAGGCTTCGATCTGCCTATGCTGAAGGCAGTATGCGATGCCGTCGATACACCGGTGGTAGCATCGGGGGGCTGTGGGACCGTGGATCATATTGTAAAGGTATTCAAGGAGACCGAGGCCGATGGGACGATCGCAGCTTCTATCTTTCATTATGGTTATCTGTCTGTGGGGAAAATAAAAGAAGTGCTGGCCCATAAGGGTATACCTGTCTGAATAGGAGTAATACTATGGATATTTCAACATATTTTAAGAAATCCGAGCTGATACCGGCCGTCGTTCAGGAAAATGACAGCGGTCAGGTTCTCATGCTTGCATATATGAATCGGGAAAGCCTTAAAAAAACTATTGAAACTGGATATACATGGTTTTACAGTCGCTCTAGGGGCGAGCTGTGGAATAAAGGTGCCGAATCGGGAAATTTTCAAAAGGTCTGTTCTATCACCCCCGATTGCGATGACGATGCTTTGCTGGTAAAGGTAATACAGACAGGTGTGGCGTGCCATACCGGGGAAAAGAGCTGCTTTTATAATAAAGGCTTGCTTTATAGCTTAGATCTGCCCGCTGATTCACCCGATTCATTAAAAGACCTTTATAATACTATTCAATCCAGAAAAGAAGGCTTTATGGAAAAATCGTATACGTGCTATTTGTTTGCGGAGGGACTGAATAAAATATTAAAGAAATGCGGCGAGGAATGCAGCGAAGTCATAATTGCGGCAAAAGAAGAGGATGAATTGGCCTTATCCGGGGAGATCTGCGATCTGCTTTATCATATTTTAGTATTAATGGTTGAAAAGGATATACCGCTAGAAAGGATTTACGGTATTTTAGATAAAAGGAAAAGTAAAATCGGGAATTTAAAACCCCTGTATAAGGTCGATCACGATAGTTAAAAGTAACAATAAAAGGGCCGTTTGCATACATTGTATGTAAGCAGCTATTTTTTAATGGGGTCGGCGGTGGTATGAATAAAAAACGCAGCCGGATTTTATTTAAGCTGTTTGGGGTCGTATTGTGCTTTTGCGGCGGTGCAATAGTGATTCATGAGATACCGATTCAGATTTGGTGTGCAGGTTTTTTGATTTTGCTTTCGGTGCTGATGATCATTATATTTTTCAAGTAAAGCGAAAGGAAGGGTGCAGTGAAGAGGCCTATCAAAAAAAAATACGGCGGCGGCTGTAAAAGAGGGGAAGCTGAACTTTTTGGTTTAGTTCTTTTGATAGTCGGTGCCGTGACAATTTTCGCATTTTTGCTGCCGTCGAAAATATGGCTTATCGTATTGGGAGTTATAATGATATTTTGCGGCTATAAGCTGTTTACAGTGTAAAAAAACCCATTACGATAAACGTAAATGGATTTTTTGATTTTTTTCCTCATATTGCCTTTGTTATTTTCCCAGATCGGATGCAGCGTGTGCATACCTTCTTTCTTGACACAGTCCCATTTTCAATCACTTTAACTGTCTGAAGATTAACGTTCCATTTTCTTCTGGAATGTCTGTTGGAGTGGCTGACTTTATTGCCTGATGCCTGTCCTTTGCCGCATATTTCACATTTTCTTGACATTTCTACACCTCCTCCTTGATTATATAGTGGAAGTATTTCACGCTCATTAATAGCATCTTTACCTTTAACCGAACAAATGCCATTATAACATAAGAAAATATTGCTGTAAAACATTTTTTTAAAAAGAGGCAAACTAAATTGTATAAAAATGAATGATTTCAATGCTTTAAATTAGATGTCCGCTGTGCTACTATTAAAAATTAAAGGAGGCCTTACCTTGATTTACAAAATAGAATTCAACGAAGGGTATATCTCCATTGATAAGGCGGTGATCGGCAGGATTGTGGCTAAGGCCGTATCGCGCTTCAATGGAAGGGTATGGATATCCAATCATAAAGGAAAGATCATCGGCCTTCGTCATAAACGGGCGGATGTTTCGGATCATATGGATATTAATATGGGGAAAAAAGGTTTAGACCTCAGGATATATGTAGTCATACGATTCGGTTCAAGCATAAGCATGATAACGGAACAGCTCATACACGATATCAAAACCGATTTGGAAAAGTATATTCGCATAGAGGCCAACAGCATCGCTTTAGTCGTTACAGGATTAATATCTAAGCAGATATCGAAAAGGAACATTGAGATTAAGGGATGATAGCGACGATGAAAAAAAGCATAACGCTGAAAGACGACATAATTGCCCTTAAGGGTATCGGCCCTAAAAAGGCCCATATATTGAATAAGTCAGGGATCCGAAAAATAA
>CAZHBR010000150.1:0-4203 GCA_964530755.1 uncultured Oscillospiraceae bacterium
AGGGATTGCCATATCACGCTTCATGAGGTTGGAGCAGCTGCTGTGATTTCAGGCGTTCAGCTTCGCACTCTTCCTGGTAAAAACGGCATGCTGGATCCTGTCGATGTGGAGAAAGCCATACGCCCTTCAGATGATATCCATTATCCTTCTACGGGCCTGGTCTGTGTCGAAAACGCTCATGGGCTCGGCATTTCAATACCTGTGGAAAATTTAAAAGCTATTAAAGAGGTTGCACATAAGAAAGGGATACCTGTCCATATGGACGGGGCAAGGATCTTTAATGCCGCGGTGGCCTTGGAGGTTGATGTGCAGGAAATAGCTTCCTGCTGCGATTCTGTCATGTTCTGTCTTTCCAAAGGGCTTGGAGCCCCAATAGGTTCAATAGTGGCGGGCACGAAGGAATTCATTAAAAAGGCCAGAAAAAACCGCAAGCTCATGGGGGGAGGCATGCGGCAGGCGGGAATTCTCGCTGCTGCGGGCATTGTAGCGTTAGAAAAAATGGTCGACAGGCTTCATCAGGACCATGAAAATGCAGCTTATTTAGCCGATCGGCTTGCGCTTATACCTGGGATTCACGTGTGCGAAAAACGCCGCGATATTAATATGGTGTTTTTTGTCATGGACGACGTCCTTGTGCACGAAAGGGATCTCGTGGATCATTTTTTTAAAAACGGAATAAAGATCTGCGGCATTGAAGAAGGCGAGTGGCGCTTTGTAACAAATCTGAATGTATCAAAGGCGGATATCGATTACGTTATAGGAACGCTTAAAGAGTTTCTGAAATAGACTGTTTTTACAGTTCATCCAGCCATATTTTTGCATCCATATCGCTTGGCATTTCCCATTCCTTCATAGGTGACAGGCTTACACTGCCTGTTTTTGGACTGTCCGGCGAGCAGTTTCGTTTAAATTGCTGAGTAAAAAACCTGCGGTAAAATTCTTTCAGACATTTCCTGACGAATGCACTGTCGTATTCGTCTTTAAAGGCATTTGATGCTATGCGTAAAAGCTTCTTTGGGGAGGTACCGTTGCGGATAACATGATACAGGAAAAAATCGTGTAATATATATGGGCCCACGGTATCTTCTGTCTTTTGTACAAGATCGCCCTTTTCATCAAGCGGAAAAAGCTCCGGTGAAATCGGTGTGTCTAGTATATCCTGCAGTGTTTCAGAAAGTAGTCGCGCATCGCTGCAAAACAGTGTATCGCTATCAATCAGAATTTCCTTTGCAAACCACGATATAATAGCCGATATAAGGGTTTTGGGCACATTGGCATTTATGTTGTACATGCCCATATGGTCGCCATTGAATGTGCACCAGCCCAAGGCCCTTTCTGACAGATCACCTGTGCCAATCTGTATTCCGCCCTCTTTGTTGGCAATATCCATTAGAATCTGAGTGCGCTCCCTTGCCTGGGCATTCTCATATACGGAAGTTAAAACATTTTTGTCATGGCCTATATCCCTGAAGTGAACGAGTACGGAATCTGTTATCGGTATTTTCCGAATTTCCGTGTCAAGGAGATTCATTAAAGTTAAAGCATTATCGTAGGTCTTTTTTGTCGTTCCAAATCCCGGCATCGTTATTCCGACGATATCCTTGGATGGCCGTCCAAGAATATTCAAAGCCCGCGCGGTAACAAGCAGAGCCAGTGTTGAATCAAGCCCTCCGGATACGCCCAATACAATCCTTTTTGAACGGGTATGCTTGATTCTTCTTGCTAAAGCCGTAGATTGGATTTCGAATACCTCCTTGCAGTTTTGAGAAGCCTTGTCCCGATCTTCCGGCACAAAGGGTGTTTTAGAATAGTATCTGTAATTTGAACAGCTATCCTTTACCCCTGGCAGGCTTTCGATTGGAATTACCTGCGCTTCCCCTTTCGGCTTTCCTTTTTTTGCGGATTTTCTGTACCTTATTTTTTCCGGATCGAAATCTCCGAATGTGAGGGCATCTTCAAGTGGAAGAACGGACCCCTCGCTTATCAGGCTCCCGCATTCGGAAATTATGCGGTGGCCGCTGTAAACGGATGATGTCGTAGATTCGTGGGGACCTGCGGAAGTATATATGATGCCGCAATCGTTAATCCTGCTGTCCATTATGATTTGATATCTGCGATGTACGGTCTCCCCCGCAATCTGCTCATCCGCGGCCGGTCTGCAGATAATATGTGCGCTTGATGGATTAAAGGGGCGGCAGTTTGCGGAAACAGAAAGACCGCTGTCGAGGTCCATAAACAGCAGGTTCCCTGCAGGGACCGATTTCCCAAGAAGAAAAAGGGTTTTATTGGTAACGTTATGATGCGCAATCCCAAGGATGCTCCCATTTTGTAAAATGGCGTCGCATGTAACGAAATGGTTTTTGATTTCTAAAAATATTCCAAGGACTATCAGGCTTTTAATTTCCGATGTATTTTTACATATGTTTTTGAGGCCCTCAAGTTGTTTATAGTAAAGAAGCTCCTGGCGCAACAGGTCGCCGGCGCTGTTTCCTGTAATGCACAGCCTTGGAAATACGATTATTCCTGCACCGTTTTTCCCCGCCTCTTTTGCCAGTCTCGCAATTATCTCGGCATTAAATTGAGTATTGCCGACCTTTATTGCCGGGGTTATTGCGGCCCCGCGTATGAAATCTGTGTTGGCCATGACATCCTCCTGTCGGACTTTTTATCTATTATATAACATAAGTGTAAAAGTATCAGCAAGTATTATGAGGCTGTTGACATATTATGTAAATAATAGTATATTGTATTAAATCCCTACGGATCGTTAAATTTATAAGGAAGTCCGAACCGAAATAGTATATAATAGAGGCACTATTTAAAGGAGGCAACACAGCATGAAAGAATATTACATTAGCTTTCTTGTCACAGACGATGAAATACAGGATTTTTTCATGGTCAAGTCAATTGCAATTAAGCTGGGATCAAATAAAAAACAATACCTGGATCTTTTACTTGGAGACTGCACCGGAGAGATCACTGCAAAGAAATGGGATGTAGTGGATGCCGAACTGCCTTCTTTGAACGAAATACAGCCTGGTGATGTAGTGAAGGTCAAGGCCCAGGTCACCGAATGGAACAGCATGAAGCAACTTCGGGTGATGAGGATCCGAAAAGCGGTAGATCAAGATGATATCGCTATGGAGGATTATATAAAATCGGCACCGGAAAAGCCTGAGGACATGATGGCTTATCTTGAGGAGGCGGTATCTGCGATGGAGGATGAGGATCTAAAGATACTTTGCACCCGTATACTTGCAGATAATCGGGAGAGGCTCATGTACTATCCGGCGGCGGTGAGAAACCATCATGCAGAGCGCGCAGGACTGTTGTATCATATGAAGAGGATGCTCATGATGGGTGAATATTACTGCCGTGTATATAAGAATTTAAATCGCGATCTAGTAATTACCGGCGTCATCATTCATGATATCGAAAAACTCAATGAGATTGATTCCGATACGAAAGGTGTTGCAAGCGGCTATACGTTTGAAGGTCAGATGCTTGGACATTTGGTGCAGGGCATCAAAACTATCGACAGGCTGGCAAAGGAGATCGGCATCGACAAAGAAAAGACGGTCATGCTTGAACATATGATACTTTCTCACCATTATGAGCCTGAGTTTGGGAGTCCTAAAAAGCCCCTTTTCCCGGAAGCGGAGGTTTTACACTATCTGGATATTGTGGATGCCAGGCTCTACGATATGGAGGAGGCTCTGCTTTCGGCAGATCCGGGCGGCTTCTCGGATAGAGTATGGACACTGGACAATCGCAGGATATATAAGCCTAGGGTGAACCGGAGAGGCGAAGAAAAATAAATGCTTAAACTACCAAAGGATGTGTTGAATATCATCAGGACAATTGAATGTGAGGGTTTTGAGGCCTATGTAGTAGGCGGCAGCATCAGGGACCTGCTTCTTGGCATAATCCCTCTTGATTGGGATTTAGCCAGCAATGCTCCTGCGGAAAAAGTAGCTTCCTTTTTTCCTGAATCCAGAGATACCGGTAAGAGGTTTGGGGTGGTGAACGTTACGGTTGGGGATGTTACGGCAGATGTGGCTTCTTTTCGAATCGATGGGGATTACAGCGATTACCGAAGGCCGGATGCCGTCGTATATACGGACAGCATAAAGGAGGATCTGCAGCGCCGCGATTTTACCGTAAATGCCATGGCTTTTCATCCTGACAGGGGACTTTTTGATC
>CAZHBR010000151.1:0-972 GCA_964530755.1 uncultured Oscillospiraceae bacterium
TCACGCCGGACTTGAATTCCACAATAAATTTATCCTCATAGATGCTGACTTTTTCTATCAGCCCTCGGATAAGTTGCTCGTTGTATTCGGTAAGGGTGGTGGATTGCTTTTTTAAGAATGTGCTTATATCGGTCATGCGCTTTTTGAATTCCTCACGGTCAGCATTTTCAACCTGTTGATATCGCAAAAAGGGATCAATGTTTGATTGGGGGATAAATAAGGGGAGTGACTGATGAGCAAACCATTGTCGGAAATGACGCTTCAGGAATTATGGGAGTTATTTCCCATTCAAGTGACTGAGTACAAAGAACATTGGAAGGACTGGTATCGGGAAGAACGGGCATTTTTATCATACTTTCTGCCCTTGAATTCCGTAACCATCATTAAATATATAATAGCTTTTGGACAAATTCTGCAATCAAATTATCTTTCTGCTAGGGGGGTGCCAGGTTCGCAACAAGAGCGTTGATTTAAAAAGATAAATATGTCTTTGTGGTGGCGATTCATCCCTATGAACAATTAGACTATATTATAGATGCTTTAATAAGCTGTTCCAATGAGGTTATAACAATGCACTTTATTAATTCAAAAGGGATTCTATCAGCTAAAAATGGAATGAATTTGTATCGAGGTTGCTCACATGGGTGTATATATTGTGATTCAAGGAGCAAGTGCTATCATATAGACCATGATTTTGAGGACATTGAAGTAAAAGCAAATGCTATTGAATTGCTGGAAAATGCGCTTAAACGAAAACGTTCAAAATGTATGTTAAGTACCGGTTCTATGACAGATCCTTATATTCCAATTGAAAATGGTATCGGAAATGTCAGAAAAGCTTTGTCGTTGGCATATCAATACGGTTTTGGATTTACTTTGATAACAAAATCAAATCGGGTGTTGAAAGATTTAGATCTGCTAAAAAATATAAATAAAAAAACAAAATGCGTAATACAAATGACCTTGACCACC
>CAZHBR010000151.1:982-4185 GCA_964530755.1 uncultured Oscillospiraceae bacterium
GATGAGAACGTATGTAAAAGGATCGAACCTGATGTGAGTACCACAAAAGAGAGGGTTGAAGCATTAAAACAATTGAATAATGCGGGGATTCCTACAGTCGTATGGTTATGTCCAATTTTGCCATTTATCAATGATACAGAGGAGAACATAAGGGGGATCTTAGATTATTGCATTGAAGCAAGGGTCTATGGTGTTATCTGCTTTGGGATGGGGCTTACACTTCGGGAAGGGAGCCGGGAATATTTTTATAAACAATTAGACCGTTTATTTCCAGGCATGAAGCAAAAATATATGCAGTTTTACGGTTCTCGATACGTGCTTAACAGCCCCAAGAATAGCAATCTTATGGAAATATTTCATCATATATGCGAGAAAAATGGTATTGTCCATGACAATGAACAGATATTCTCGTATCTTTATACTTTTAAGGAAAAACAAAATGATATCCAATTAAGTCTGTTTGGCTGAATCCTTCAGAAACAGCGCCAAAGGCCTTCGCCCCACGTAAAAAAACAGTAGTTGGGGCGATAATAATTTATGCGTATAAATAAAATAAAATAGTCTTGGCGGATTTGAAATAACAGATAAAAAGCTTCATTAATGCAAATGATAGCTATGAATACTGCTTTTGTCAGGGATTTCGATGAAATTGCAAAACTCGAACAAGGTCGCTATATTTGAGCAAATTAGTATAATTTAGGCGGGAACGTCCAATAATATTGACAAATCAAATAGTATAGAAGGAAGTTTATTTTATGAAAAACTTTAACGAAAACGACAAGGGTAAACAGCTGGAGATATTTCGTTGCAGGGATAACGATGATAAGATTCTAACGACGAATCAAGGGCTTAAACTTTCTGAGGATGAGGTTAGCCTGAAAATAGGGGATCGCGGCCCAACGCTTATGGAGGATTTCCACTTCAGGGAAAAAGTGACCCACTTTGATCATGAGCGTATTCCTGAGCGGGTAGTTCATGCACGTGGCTTCGGTGTCCACGGTGTGTTCGAAGTTTATGAATCTATGAAGCCTTACACGAAGGCAAAATTCCTGCAGGATCCGAATGTGGTAACCCCGGTATTCGTTCGATTCTCGACTGTCATCGGTTTTCGAGGTTCAAAGGATACAGCCAGAGATGTTCGCGGATTTGCAACAAAGTTCTATACTGAGGAAGGCAATTATGATCTGGTAGCCAATAATATGGCTCCATTTTTCATGCAGGATGCCATTAAGTTTCCGGATTTTATACATGCGAATAAACCGGAACCTAACAATGAAATTCCTCAGGCAACAGCTTCCCATGATACATTTTGGGATTGGATTACACAAAACCAGGAATCGGCGCACATGGTTATGTGGGCAATGAGCGACCGCGCCATTCCAAGAAGTTTTCGCATGATGGAGGGCTTTGGCGTAAACACCTTCCGTTTTATCAATGAAGAGGGTAAAGCACATTTTGTGAAGTTCCACTGGAAACCGCTGTTGGGAGTACATTCCCTTGTGCAGGCCGAGGCTGCAAAAATCGGCGGGGAAGATCCGGATTTTAATCGCCGTGACCTATGGGACAATATAGAAATGGGCAACTACCCGGAGTTTGAATTAGGGGTGCAGCTACTTGAGGAGAAGGATGAGTTTGCTTTTGACTTTGATATCTTGGATCCGACAAAGCTTTGGCCGGAAGAAGATGTGCCTGTACGTATTATCGGAAAAATGACTTTAAATCGAAATGTAGATAATTTTTTTGCGGAAA
This sequence comes from uncultured Oscillospiraceae bacterium, assembly GCA_964530755.1. Taxonomy (GTDB): domain Bacteria; phylum Bacillota; class Clostridia; order Peptostreptococcales; family Anaerovoracaceae; genus CAYRNC01. Next base: position 2,732 of record CAZHBR010000151.1, read on the forward strand.
CAGAACAGGTAGCTTTTCATCCGGGAAACGTGGTACCGGGAATTGATTTTTCAAACGACCCGCTTTTGCAGGGGCGGCTGTTTTCATATCTCGATACCCAGTTAATTCGCCTTGGGGGGCCAAATTTTCATGAGATTCCGATCAATCGTCCTCTTTGCCCTGTTTACAACAATCAGCGGGACGGCTATGGTCGGCAGACCATCAATGTGGGGAATGTTGCGCACCATCGCAATGCAATGGCAAACAATTCCCCTTATACCGTAGGTGAGGAAAAAGGAGGCTATGTTCATTATCAGGAAAAGGTTGAAGGTCATAAAATTCGCGCCCGCAGTGAAAGCTTTAAGGATCATTTTTCCCAGGCGACTTTATTCTGGAACAGCATGAGCCCGCCTGAAAAGCAGCATATTATAGATGCCTTTGGCTTTGAGACAGGCAGAGTGAAAGACAAAAGCATTAAGCAGCGGGTGGTTGATATGTTTGCGAATGTGAATTTGGAATTGGCAAAGGGAATCGCTTATAAAGTCGGTGTCACACCCCCGGCTTCAGGCTGTACAACAGTGGCTAAAGTATCGCCTGCCCTGAGTCAGGAAAATACTATTAAAACGGCTCAAACAAGAAAAGTTGCGGTTATCATTACTGAAGGATTCGATTATATTCAGGTTGAAAGGGTTATAGAGGCGCTGCAGGCCGCGGGAGCACAAGCTGTCGTTCTAAGCGACAGGCTTGGAATCATTAATAGCTCCGACGAGAGCCAGATGGAAGCTGTAAAATCGTTTATCACCGATTCGTCAGTTGCCTTTGACGCTGTCTATATTGATGGGGGTAAAAATGCAACCCCATATTTTGTTGTACAGGCCTGCATCTTTCTTAAGGAAGCGTTCATCCACTATAAACCTGTTGCAGGAACAAACGAAGGAAAAACATGGATAGAAAATGAAAAGATGAGCAACAGTCTTGGTGTATTTTTAGGCTGTGAAGGTAATGATGAGTTTATAGATCAATTTGTGCAGGGAGTTGCGTTTCATCGGTTTTGGGAACGTGTACTCGCATAGCGATATTTGACTGTTCGTTTTGACCCGGCAATGAAGTTTTTGCCGGGTAATTGTTAGTTAATGGCTTATAATCCCGACGGGGCGGATTGCGAAGTATAGTTTCATGTATTGCTTTTCAAATGGAGTAGAAAACATCTCAACCATTTGCTATTATGTATCTATTCTGATGCTATGCATCGGTATAGCCTTAAAGCCGTTTGTCCGCCGCATAACGTTTAGCATGTGTTAAAGAAGGTGGTTATATGGGAGAGAGCTTTCAAGTCTTCCGAACATAGCGTCAAAGCTAAAGAAACAGCTTAATGATGCAGGCATTACTATAGAGAAGGAGTTGCGGAGGACCGGCAGTCGTAAAGCGTGGTTGCAGATCCTTGCCCGGGATCCCTTTGCCTGTTTGATGCGATT
>CAZHBR010000152.1:0-517 GCA_964530755.1 uncultured Oscillospiraceae bacterium
TAAGAAAAAAGAATTTCTTGCTATTTTATACTTGACTTTTCATAGCTGGTCTCCGATGTTCCCTTGTATATTCATTGTGAATAATGAATAATTATAAAATATCATTTTTTTACATTATAGCACAGTTTATTTGGACAGGAAAGGGGAATCATGCTATAATGAAACAATGAATTTTTATGGAGAGAAGAATGAGAATACTGGGAATAGACCCTGGTTTTGCGTTATTGGGGTATGGGGCGGTCGATATGAAAGGGAACCGCTTTACGGCGTGTTGTTACGGAACATTAACCACCGATCCGCAAATGGAAATGCCAGATAGGCTAAAGCATTTATACAGCAGCCTCATGGATATTATCGAACTTTACCGCCCGGATGCAGTATCGATAGAGGAGCTGTTTTTCAATAAAAACGTAAAGACCGCTCTATTAGTGGGACAAGCGAGGGGAGTGGTTATTTTAGCATGTGCCAATTCGGGAGTGCCTATCTATGAATATACGCCTTTAGAGATTAAGCAGGG
>CAZHBR010000152.1:527-4149 GCA_964530755.1 uncultured Oscillospiraceae bacterium
TTACGGCAGGGCAGAGAAAAAGCAGATACAAATGATGGTTAAAACGATATTAAATTTACCTAAGACACCAAAGCCTGATGACACGGCCGATGCTTTAGCGGCAGCCATTTGTCACGGCCATTCTGCAGGTTTTCAAAATAGAATCAAGGCCCAGCTTAAAGCCGACTTGAAACAGGGGTGAAGGATGCTATATTACTTGAAAGGGATCATTACAATGCAATTTAACGGGGGAATTGTCATCGAAACCGGTGGAGTGGGATTCAGGCTGAGCATTCCGGACAATTCTTCCTTTAATAAAGAAAAAGAATCGGGGGAAGTGACGGTATACACCTGCATGACAGTAAGGGAGGACGATATCAGTCTTTATGGATTTTCCAATAAAGAAGCCCTTGAGATGTTTCAGATGCTTAGAACTGTCAAAGGAGTGGGAGCAAAAGTCGCTTTAGCGGTTCTTTCCGCCCTGAGCCTGGATGAGGTGAAAAAGGCCATAATGTATGATGATCCGGATACGCTTACACGGGCCTATGGCATTGGAAAAAAAACTGCTTCGCGCATCGTTTTGGAATTGAATGAAAAGGTCGCCGACAGTGAAGAATTATCCGCTTTAACGGAAGAGAAGCGTTCAGTTGCAAATGAAAAGGCTGAAGCTATAAACGCGTTATCCGGTCTAGGCTACAGCCGCAGGGAGGCCTTGGAAATGCTTTCCGGCATCATCGAAACGGACCTCTCTGCAGAGGAATACATTAAGCTAGCCCTGCGGGGCACAGCGGACAGATAGGAGAGAAGGCATGGATCTTGACGATGAGATTACGATATTGGAAGAGCGAATAACATCAGCCGGCTTCAATCGGGAGGAGGATGATCTTGAACCCTCCTTGCGTCCAAGGCATTTTGACGAGTACATAGGTCAAAAAAATGTTACAGATAATCTTAAAATCTATATCGAAGCTGCTAAAATGAGAAGAGAACCCCTTGATCACGTCCTGTTTTACGGGCCACCCGGGCTTGGAAAAACTACTCTTGCCGGCATCATAGCCAATGAGCTTGAAGTAGATCTTAGAATAACTTCAGGTCCGGCCATAGAAAGAGCAGGTGACCTGGCTGCAATCCTCACCAACCTCAATGATTATGATGTTCTGTTTATCGATGAAATACACAGGTTAAGCCGATCAATCGAAGAGGTTCTTTACTCTGCAATGGAAGACTATGCGCTTGATATAGTCATCGGGAAAGGCCCCTCCGCCAGGTCTATAAGGCTCGATCTTGCTAAGTTTACGCTGATTGGCGCTACGACAAGGGCCGGCAGTTTATCGGCCCCTTTAAGGGATAGGTTCGGCGTTATAAGCAAGTTTGAAATGTATACAGAAGCGGAATTGGCCAATATTATTCGAAGGTCGGCAGATATACTTTGCGTATCTGTTGATAAGGCCTCCTTGATCGAACTCGCCGCCAGGTCAAGAGGAACGCCAAGAGTGGCTAACCGGCTGTTGAAAAGGGTCAGGGATTTCAGCCAAGTAAAGGGAACCGGATCTATTGATCTTGATATTACGAACAAAACCTTGAATGCCTTAGGGATTGATGACAGAGGCCTGGAAGGCCTGGACCGGGAAATATTATCCATCATAATTCATCAGTTTCAGGGTGGACCGGTCGGGATAGATACCGTTGCGGCAGCAATAGGGGAGGAAAGGGTGACTATAGAGGATGTATATGAGCCCTATTTGATCCAGGCGGGATTTTTACACAGAACCCAAAAGGGGAGAATGGTGTCCAAGGAAGCGTATCGACATCTGGGCATTGACATCAAAGATGATGAACAATTGCAAATATGAAAGAATTGTAAAGATGGGATTTATTATGTACAAATTGAAACCGGGGATATTTTTCTCATTGCTGGTTGTGGCTATCATCGTCGCAGTAACAGTACCTTTTAAAGCTTTTGCGGCAGGACAACCGCAATATGTAAAAATCGGGCTTAAAACCGGTGTAAAGGGGGTTGCGCAATGTACATTGTCAAGCGATACGGGGTTTTCCCTGGGTTTTGCCGATGAATACGGCTTCACGGAAACATTGCCGCTGCCTGCCTACAAAACTATTATTGCATCTGTTTTGAATGGCAGCGTATCCCTTTGCGATTCCGACGGAGTGCTTCTTTCCGCAGATATAGGCAGAAATGGATGCTTAATGCCGGCAAGAATAACAGATGAAGGTTCTGTCATAATTGATAATAAGGGATACAGGGGAGGAATTATTTTGACGGTCAACGCCTATGGGCGTTTAGATATCATTAACTATATTGATATCGAGGAATATCTTTATGGGGTAGTGCATCTGGAAATGAGCCAGGGATACCCTCTAGAGGCATTGAAAGCGCAGGCTGTCGCAGCCAGAAGCTTTGCACTTATGAATTTAGGCAGACATCGGGGAGAAGGCTATGATTTATGCAGTGATACGCATTGCCAGGTTTATGGGGGAATATCGGCCGAGCAGGAAAGAACTAATATTGCGGTCGATGAAACTGAGGGGTTGGCAATATATTGGGATATGAAGCCTGCATCCGCCAACTATCATAAGAACAGCGGCGGACACACACAATATGCGTCTGATGTCTGGACTGCCGATCAGCCTTATCTTGTAGGAAAAGAAGATCCTTATACGCCCGATTATATTTGGACTGCTACTGTACATTTCGATTCGCTTTTACAGAAATTGGCGCAGGCCGGTTACAGTCCTGGAACTATAAAATCAGTAGCTATAAAGGGGCGAAACAACACAGGTGCGGTCACCGATTTGTTAATAGCGGGAGAAAAGGGAAGCGTGACCTTGAAAAAAGAGCAGATACGAACCGTTATAGGGGCAAACATAATCCGGTCAAGGTATTTTAATATGGGCAAGGAGTATCTTGGAAGAACTACAGGGGAAATGACGGATGTCACTGTTAGCATCACAGACGGAAAAAAAACGGAAGAGGTGAAAAAAAATCTGTATGCTGTTGCCGCCGAAGGCAAGCTGAAATCTGTAGAAAATAATGACATTTATATTTTTGACGGTCATCAGGTTTTCAGGCCTGAAAGGTCATCCCACGATGGATTTGATGACGGAATAATCGCCGATTCCGGTAAGCTGATTCTATCGGGTGCAGGATCAGGCCACGGTGTCGGTATGTCTCAGGACGGGGCAATCGAAATGGCCAGGCAGGGTTTTACGTTTATCGATATCCTCACCTTTTATTATACCGGTATTGAGGTTAAATAATGCGAACAGCTGATTTTGCCTATTTACTGCCAAAAGATTTGATAGCACAGTATCCCGCAGACAGAAGGGATGCCTCCCGATTGATGGTAATCAATCGAAATACTGACGAGATTGCTGACAGATGTTTTTATAATATCATAGATTATTTTAATCCCGGTGATTGCCTGGTGTTGAATAATTCCAAAGTTTTTCCGGCGCGTCTTTATGGGGAAAAAGAAATAACCGGAGGACGCGTTGAGTTTTTGCTGCAAACATGCAAAGGTGTAGGCATATGGGAGGTCATGGCAAAACCGGGAAGGCGGATTAAACCGGGGGACCGGATCTTTTTTTCAGCGGATCCGTTTTTGCGCGCTGAAATATTGGAGAT
>CAZHBR010000153.1:0-4113 GCA_964530755.1 uncultured Oscillospiraceae bacterium
AGGTCGTCATCATAGGTGACCGAGACGGCATTCCCGGCCCGGCAATCACAGAATGCGTAAAAAGCGCGGGGGGAGAGGCAGTGTTTTCATCAACTGAATGCTTTGTCTGAACCGCCGCCGGAGCTATGGATCTGGAAAATCAAAAAAGAGTCAAGGAGTATGCTGAACAATACGGCCCGGAAAACCTGGTAGTTTTACTGGGAGCGGGAGAGGGAGAGGCAGCCGGTCTGGCTGCTGAAACCGTAACAGCAGGTGATCCGACTTTTGCAGGTCCTTTGGCGGGAGTCTCGTTGGGACTCAGCGTGTATCACATCTGTGAGCCGGAGATAAAGGCGGAAATTGATGAAGAAGTCTATGAAGAACAAATCAGCATGATGGAAATGGTTCTTGATATTGACGATATCATAAAAGAGATGTCCACTATCCGCAAGCAGTACAGCAAGTATTAAAACAAAATAATGCATTGGAATATGGAGGAGAAGATTGCAGTTTTCTTCTCCATGTTTTAATATGTGCTTAATCGCTATGTATAAACAACAGTTATGGCGGTGCAAACTAATTTGCAGATATCACAGAATTAGAGGAGGGACTTAAATTATGCTCAGTTTTGAACCCTGGCGGGATTTAGGGGCAAATTCGATGGAAGAGGCTGATGTTTTGGTTATGGGGATACCCTTTGACGGGGCAGTTAGCTGCGGCAAAGGAGCATCCTTCGCTCCCGAAAAATTGCGGTTAGTGTCAAGATATTTGCCTCCTACTACTGAAATGGGAGAAATTCTTGATTCCTTTAAAATTTATGACACCGGCGACATTCAGGCGGATTTAGAATGGAAAAGATACTTTGGTGCGGTGGAGGATAAGGCCTATAATCTTATGAAGCAGGATAAGTTTTGCTTGTTTATCGGCGGTGATCATTCTGTTACAATTCCTTTGCACAGGGCTTTCGGCCGTTACTGCAAAGACAAGGGTCACAAGAAGATCGGCGTGATACATTTTGATTCACATTGCGATATATGCGATTCTTTTGATGGCCATAAATGGTCACACGCATGCACTGCAAGAAGGTGTCTTGAAGATGTAATAAAGCCGGAGGATTTAACATTCTTAGGGATCAGATCGTTAGAGGTGGATGAAATAAACTACCTGAAAGCTAATCCTGAAATTACTGTAATTTATGCGAAGGATTTTTCAACGCGCGGTTATATGGATGCCTACAAACAAATAGAAATGCATTACAAAGATTATGATTCTATTTATTTCACACTCGATATAGATGTTTTGGATCCTGCGTTTGCCCCTGGTACAGGAACACCTGCGGCAGGGGGATTGACAAGCCGTGAACTGATGAATTTAGTGCAATTGATGACGGCGAATCTGCCGATTGCGGCAATGGATGTAGTCGAAGTATCACCTGAATTGGATTGTTCTAATATAACAGTGAGAGCGGCTTTAAAGGTGATCTATGAGGTTTTTGGGCAGTTGAACGCTAAATGCGTGCAAAAAAGCCGTACCTGATCATGCAAATAATTTGTTCTTTTTGTGCATCGGGTTAGTCTGACGCATGACGTCGTTTGGCTAACCCGGGTAAACGGTCGAAGGTGGCGCTTCTTGACAAAATTCAGTTGAAAATATAGAATTAATGTATGCAATAAGCCTGTAGAGAGGAGGTAATGTGTATTATTCTCCGATACACCATATGGATGGTATGCTAAGTGGATTGAATTGCGACAGCTGCGCTGAAAAGGATTCTTTGATCGGCGCATTTAAGAACTTTATCAACTGCATCATGGATGGTATTGTAGTCATAGATGCCCATGGCACTGTTTTAATGCTTAATCAGGCATCGTTGGATAATTGCCCCTATACGGAAGCTGAATTAGTGGGACGCAACATGCAGGATATGATCGATGAAGGTATGTTTGAACTTGATGAAACCGTATGCTTTGAGGTTATAAAGACCCAGAAACCTTTTACGAAGATGCAAAACAACGCATCCTCGCAAAGGGATTTACTAGCCACCGGCACTCCCTATTTTGAAAATGGTAAATTTTCTAAGGTTATAATCACCGAGCGCGATCTCACAGACCTTAACAACCTTAAAAACGCAATAGAGGCAAAGAATAAATACGAAGAAGAGGTCGAGTATTACCGCATTAAGAATTTTGTACAGGATAAGATAATTTTTAAGAGCAAATGCATAGGAGACCTGCTACATACTATAGATAAAGTCGCACCTTCGGATGCTACTGTGCTGTTTCAGGGTGAATCAGGTACAGGCAAAAGCTTGTTCGCAAGGCTTATATATGAATACAGCGAAAGAAGAAAAGAACCTTTCATAGAGATCAGCTGCGCTGCTATCCCGGATAATCTTTTGGAATCGGAGCTCTTTGGCTACGAAAAAGGAGCTTTTACCGGTGCCCTTGATCAGGGGAAAATCGGATTGTTTGAGCTGGCCGACGGCGGTACGCTGTTTCTTGATGAGATAGGCACTCTTTCTTTGGGACTGCAGGCTAAAATTTTGAGGGCAATTCAAAATAGGGAGATTATGAGAATAGGGGGAACAAAATATATACCGATAGATGTGCGAATTATTACAGCGACAAACATCGACCTGAAGGAGGCTGTGCGGCAGGGATCCTTTCGGCAGGATTTGTATTACCGCATCAATGTGGTTCCCCTCAGCATACCGCCTTTACGGGAACGAAGGGACTGTATAAGGCCTCTGTCAGAGCACTTTATATCTCTTGCAAACAAGAAATACAACAGGAATATATTCTTTAAGCCTTCGGCCTGGAAGCTCCTGTGCCGCTATGATTGGCCGGGAAATATCAGGGAGCTTGAAAATATGATTGAGCGAATTGCAATAATATCTGAAAGCGATCTCATTTCCAGCGATTCACCTTTATTGCCCGGATCGGTTTCAGGCGCCTTGAGCTATTCTAATTCCAACGCAATAGATTTAAAAGAGGCAGTTGAAGCATTTGAAGAAAACTTATTGGAATCAAAGCTTCCGCATTTTAAAACCACGGAGGAACTGGCAAGGGCTCTGAACATGAATAGATCCACTTTATCAAGACGATTAAAAAAATACAATCTGACCTTGTAACAGTTATTCAATAGAGGTGGCTGTGATGGCATTGACCGTAATTACGAATAATGAAAAATTTAAAGCCTACTGTGATACTCTTGGGCAGCGAGTTACGTTTATAAAGGGGCATTCAAAGGACGTTTTATTTTTTTCAAGGGATATGCTGATTGATTGTAACTTAAAGCTGGCGGCCGATCCCTTAGGAGGATATATGTCCAGACCAAATCCCTATCATACTGTATTTTTGACAGGTAATGAAGACTGCGATATTGCAGGCGATGATGTTATGAGAATCGAAAAAGCTATAATTCAATGGGAACGGTATACAAATATCATTGAAGTGACAGATCAGCTTGATTCCCAATATCAGGATCTTGATCTATCTATAGCGTCAGGCACTCTTCAAAGTCTTTTAAAGAGCGCGAATTAGTTTGAATGTCTTTTGTATGTTTAAATCTTCAGGTGCATAGCGAAGTCAATAATGTTTTTAATCTCCTTGGTCAACATTGAGCATTATGTTCAATATTGACCAAAATTATTTGAATATAGAGAATCATAGCGCTGATTGAGTAAAAATGAAAAAACAACAAATTGCAACCCTTCCGGTATATTGCGGACGGTAAAAAATCAATTTTATGGATATGGCATAATTGTTGCGACTTTGTTTTAATAGAAACCCTTATTTACGTAAATAATAGGGAGAAACATAGCGCTATATTGTCATGTTTATTTTAGTTTTTTTAAGGAGGTTAAGAAGTGGCAGATACAAGTGTGGTAACAAGTAAAATCCGTTGGCCTATGGTAATAAAACTCGGTGGATCCTATTGTGCCTTTATGATAGGCGCAGGGTTTGCGACAGGCCAGGAGATATCTCAGTACTTTACTTCTTATGGTTTTGTGTTAAGCATATGCGGATTTATCGTAAGTCTTGTTCTTGGATTTTGGACGCAGGCGGCTGTAATGGATGTGGGGTATGATACAGATGATATAGAAGGTCGTAACGTCTACGCCAATCTATGCGGAAA
>CAZHBR010000154.1:0-4105 GCA_964530755.1 uncultured Oscillospiraceae bacterium
ATCCGGGGCTGTATTTCTCAATTTATGAACCTCTTTTGGCGGTGGGCATTTTCCTGGCCGTCCCTGGCCCTGTGAATGAGATGATTGTGCGTAGGTTATCGGAAATCAGGCAGGATGACAGGTATTATGAGATGACTGGCAGAAAGCAGGTTAAGGAGCAGCTTAAAAATTATCAGGATATTTTTTATAAATTGTCTTTGTGCTGTGGTGCGCCTCACGACAGCAACCCTGCGAGAATTGCGGTTGCGGAGCAATTTAAGGGGATGGCCAGGGCTCTTGAAACGATGGGCGAGGAAATAGCGTGGAAGCCGATACCTTTTATATCAAGAAAACCCGCCGTAAAGCTCGCCGTCGGCGTATCAGGATATGCCAAAGAGGGAGGGGTCTCAGGTGACAGTTATCTTTGCACTTATCTGCGCGAAGGGGAATACCTTATTGTTTTAAGCGACGGAATGGGGAAAGGTATGAGAGCCGCCGAAGAAAGCAATCTGACCGTAAATACGCTTTATGATCTTTTAAAAGTCGGCTTCAACATAGAGTCAGCCCTTAGAATGATAAATTCAATTTTGCTCTTGCGTTCTCCGGATGAGGTTTTTTCCACTGTGGATATGGTGTCGGTAAACTTGTACAGCGGCAAGGCCAGGTTATATAAGATAGGTGCTGCCGCAAGCTATATCAAACGGGGAAATGAAGTGAAATCTATAAAGGTCTCCGCTCTTCCAATGGGTATAATAGAGAGGATTCCCGTTGAATCCATATCATTTACCCTAAGAAAAGGAGATCAGCTGATCATTGTATCAGACGGGATTACAGAGGCCGACAGAAGCAGTGAAGGCTCAGCCTGGCTTGAGACCGCTATCGGTGAAATCCGTTCTAAGGACCCCCAGACCATAGCGGATCTGATCATAAACCGCGCTGTTCAAAACTACGGATTGAAGGAAAAGGACGATATGACTGTCATCGCTGCCGCTGTAGAGTAAGGCGCTGAAGCGTCTGTTTAATGGTTTTTTCTGTCGCTTCATTTTTGTTTCAGTTTTTTTCTAGGATCGCCTTCGGGTTTGTAACTCAACGGCGATTTTTTCGATTTATTATCAGCCGCCTTCGGCCTGGAATAATGGCAGGATATGAACTTTAGTTCATGGTATAATACGTGTTAGTACGATATAGCCGGCATGTTGTTACCAGAAAGGAGGATGCAAGGGGATCGCCCGGCAGTGCAGTCTACTTGCAGAGATTTGATGAAACGCGCAAGCGGTATTTTGCTTCACATATCTTCTTTGCCTTCTCCTTATGGGATAGGTACCCTCGGAAAAGCGGCATTTGAATTTATCGATTTTTTATCGGCAGCCGGGCAAAAATATTGGCAGATGCTTCCGATAGGGCCTACAGGCTATGCTGATTCGCCATATCAAAGTCTGTCCGCATTTGCCGGTAATCCTTATTTTATTGATCCTGGCCTCCTTATTCGGGATGGGCTATTAAAAGAGGATGAAGTAAATTCTGTTTCTTGGGGCGATGATCCTGCAAAGGTGGATTACGGGCGCATTTTTAAATTTCGCCCCGTTTTGTTTCGCAGGGTCTTTGAAAGGATCAAAGGTATTCCTTCGTTAATGCGCGAAATAGCATCATTTGAAAATGAAAATAGGGAGTGGATCACTGAATATGCCCTTTACATGTCTCTTAAAACGCATTTTCGAATGCAACCGTGGACAGAGTGGAAGGAAAATTCTATTTGTTCCCGGGCACCGGGATCAATAAAGTATTATTGCGGGCTATTGGAAGAGGAAATCCTGTATCATGTATGCCTTCAGTATTTGTTCTACAGGCAATGGAATGATCTTAGAGCCTACGGCGAGGAAAAGGGGATCGGCTTTATAGGAGATTTACCATTTTATATCCCGATGGATACTGCGGATGTATGGGCGGAGCCGGAGCATTTTTTGCTAGATGAGGAAAGGCGGCCTGTATTGATAGGCGGAGTCCCTCCTGATTCTTTTTCCAAGACAGGACAGCTTTGGGGCACGCCCATTTATGACTGGCAGGCACTGAAGGAAAAAGGCTATTCTTTTTGGATGAGACGCATAAAAGCTGCATCTGGGCTTTACGATGTTGCGCGTCTTGATCATTTCAGAGGGTTTGAAAGCTACTGGGGGGTTCCATGTCTTGATAAAACCGCTGAAGGCGGCTGTTGGCTGCCCGGCCCCGGTCTTGATCTCATTGAAAAAATTAAGCTGTCTTCAGGCGGGATGAAAATCATCGCTGAAGATCTGGGCTTTCTGACCGAGGAAGTTAACAGACTGGTGGAGGCTTCCGGCTTTCCCGGTATGAAAATACTTCAATTTGCATTTGAAGAGGAAGGGAGCATTTACCTGCCTCATAATTACGATCGAAACTGCGTTGTATATACAGGTACTCACGACAATAACACCGTCAGGGGATGGATGGAGGAAGCGAATGAGGATGAAGTTGAATTTGCAAAAAATTATTTTGGCATCATCGATGAGACTGATTTTAACTGGGGCTTTATCCGTGGAGGTATGGGCTCTGTCGCAGATCTGTTCGTTGCGCAGATGCAGGACTATCTTAATATGCCTGCCGCCGCCCGAATGAACGTACCTGGGACGGTGGGAGGAAACTGGCAATGGCGGCTTATCGACGGGCAGCTGAAAAAAGCCCTTTCTTACAGGATTGCTGAAATGGCGATGTTGTACGGCAGGTGAAAGATGATTGCTGTAGATGGCGATTCGGATGAATTTAAAAAATGAATCGGGGTTGTGATATGATAAGCATGCAAAAGGATTTTCGTCAGATAACATGACAAGGCGCAGAAATTTTACTTTTTCAACCACGCTTAACACGAGGTTAACAGGTGGAAGCAATGATCGATATAGATGAAGTCGAAAAAATCCTGGATGAGATCGCAGCTTTGCTGCCAAGGGAATTTTATAAAGAATTGAACGGAGGCATATTATTGCTGCCACAGGTTAAATATAATCCGGCAGGTAAAAAAAACGATCTGCTGATAATGGGCGAATACCATTACAATAGCAGCATGGGCAGATATATTGTCATATATTATGGCTCCTTTAAAAAATTGTACAGTAACCTTGGAAGGGAAGCGTTAAAAAAGAAACTGGAGCATACGCTTAAGCATGAATTTACCCATCATTTGGAATCACTGTCGGGGGAAAGGGATCTTGAGAAGGAGGACGAGGAATTTTTAAGAGAATATCTGAGAAACAGTTAGCCGCACAGGACAGGACAAAGTATGAAATTGGACTCTAAAACAAAATTCGGGTATGGATTAGCGGGGGTAGGGGATTCGGCGTTATATACTCTGATAGGAACCTTTCTACTGTTTTTTCTAAATACAGTTATCGGTATAAATCCGGCTGTTGCCGGTACTATTGCAGCAGTCGGGGCTGTATGGGAGGCTGTATGCGGTAGCGTAGTCGGATACATATCAGACAGAACATATACACGGTTTGGACGCAGGAAGCCTTTTCTTCTTTTTTCAGCATTTCCCCTTGCTATATTTACCAGCCTGTTATTTTCTTCAACAGGCGCAAGCCAGGGGTTTAAAACAGTCTATTACGCTTTAATGCTCATATTGTTCTGGACCGCCTTCGCCTTCTTTTTTATCCCTTATTATGCGTGGGGTGCTGAGTTGACAAAGGATTACGATGAACGAACGGTTTTAAGGGGTTATACCTACGTATGCAATACCGTTGGAATGGCCTTTGGGATGATTCTGCCTACTATAATCGTGGACTTTCTGATGACTATTGGGGCCGATCGGGAACAGGGATGGCAGGGGGTAGGTATTTTTTGCGGAACTGTCAGCATGATAACGATAATCGCAGGGGCCATAATGATAAAGGATGAAAGCGGGATTGAGGAATTGCGGCAGCATAAAAAAAGAGACAAAGGAGTGTCCTTGTTGAATGTAATTGCGATTCTGGGAGAATACAGGCAGATCTTAAAGCTAAAATCGACAAGATATGTTGTTGGTGCCAGCATTGCCTATCTTATCGGATATTCAATTTTCTGCGCGGATAGAATGTATTTTCTTACATTCAATATGGGGTTCACCGCAGCGGAGATA
>CAZHBR010000155.1:0-4064 GCA_964530755.1 uncultured Oscillospiraceae bacterium
GGTCCGCATGCATCGATTTCAAACGAAAGGAGAAACAACAAAAATGGCAAACTATGTACCCTACAAAACTTATCTGACAGAGCAGGAGATGCCAAGACAATGGTATAACCTCAGAGCCGACATGAAAGAGCAGCATGAGCCCTACAGAAATCCCGGCACGCTTGAGCCTATGAAAGCTCACGATCTATACCCGATTTTCGTAAAAACTCTTGCTGATTTCGAAATGGATGAAACTACAAGATATATTGACATTCCCGACGAGGTAAGAGACTATTACAGGACCTTCAGACCCTCGCCGCTTATCCGGGCCTACAACCTTGAAAAAGCCCTGGATACACCCGCCAGACTCTATTTCAAATTCGAGGGAAACAATACTTCGGGAAGTCATAAATTAAATGCGGCCGTCCCCATGGCCTACTACGCCAAGCAGCAGGGGTTGACAAGCCTTACAACAGAAACCGGAGCAGGACAATGGGGTACCGCCCTTTCAATGGCCTGTGCATATTTTGGACTCGATCTCACCGTCTACATGGTTAAGGTTTCCTTTGAGCAAAAACCCTTCCGCAAAGCGGTCATGGAAACTTTTGAGGCGGGAATCGTTCCAAGCCCTTCAAATACCACTAAAATAGGTCGAAAGATACTGGCGGATAATCCCGGCACCGGAGGAAGTCTGGGATGTGCTATATCTGAAGCCATTGAAGTGTCCATGGAAAACGAGAACCGGCGCTATGCTTTGGGATCCGTACTGAATCAGGTCCTGCTGTTTCAGTCGATTGTCGGAATTGAAAGCAAGCTTGCCATGGAAAAATTAGATGAATACCCGGACATAGTCATAGGCTGTGCCGGAGGAGGTTCTAACTTAGGGGGACTGATGTCGCCCTTCATGCAAGACAGGCTGACAGGAAAGAATAACTCCCGATTCATTGCGGTAGAGCCGGCATCATGTCCGTCCTTGACCCGGGGAAAATATGCCTATGATTTCTGCGATACGGGCAAAATCACGCCCCTGGCCAAAATGTATACTCTAGGCAGCGATTTCATTCCGTCGCCTGATCATGCGGGGGGACTTCGCTATCACGGTATGGCACCGATTATTTCAAAGCTTTATCATGACGGATATATGGAGGCCGCATCCGTAGTGCAAACAAAGGTATTCGAGGCAGCCGTTCTGTTTGCAAAAAAAGAAGGAATACTACCGGCCCCCGAGTCAGCCCATGCCATTTACACGGCTATACAGGAAGCGAAAAGATGTAAAGAGGAGGGAACAGCCAAATCGATACTGGTGGGACTTTCCGGCACCGGATATTTCGACATGCATGCCTTTACCCAATATAATGAGGGCACGATGGGTAATTATATTCCCACCGATGAAGAACTTCAAGAAAGTCAAGGCAGGCTGCCTTCGGTTTAAACGTATTAAAAAAGAGAGGTTGTGTCTATCCACTGCCTCTCTTTGTTTCTTAATTCTCGTATCCGTGAGCCTGAGCGAGCATCATATCCTTAACCTTCATCAGTCTCGTCTGATTTCCCCGCTCATTTTCATCCAGTTTCATCTTAATATACTTGATGGTTTCCATCAGCTTAGGTATCATGATATATTCCAACGCATTTACCCGCCGCCTTGTTTTCTCTATTTCTATAGCAAGCAGACTTGCCTCCTTTTCCATGGCGGCAAGAGCCAGCATGGAGGGAAATACCGAAGCCAGTCGCCCGATAGCCTTATCAAGCTCACCGGATGTTGTTGCAAACCCATAAGGATAGATGTCAGAATCGTCCTCGGTTGCCGTAACGAAATCGAACACCGGAACATCCACGCTCATAACATTCTTATTACTTACCTTAATGGATACTCCCTGCTTTGGAAACATCAAAGCTTCTTCCATCATCTGGGGAGACATGACTGCATTTGCGATGGCAAAATTCTGATAAACCTCCGCCAGCTGCTTTTCTACATCCTCTCTCAGGATTTTATTTTGTCGAGCAAGATCAAGAAACTGTTTCATGAGCTCGTCCCGCTTGTCCTTCATGAGCTTATGTCCCCGGGTGGCCACAGTCAATTTCTTTTTCAGCGAAGTGAGAACCATCCTCGTCGGATTGACGTTCATTCTCGCCATACCGTCACCTCCCTTTAATCCTCTTTTGCCTGCTTATCAAAATATTTATCTAAAAATGCATCCCTTATCCGCTTAAGTTCGCTTCTCGGCATCAGGGCAAGCAGTCTCCAACCAAGATCTAAGGTCTCTTCTATGCTTCTGTCCGTTTCATATCCCTGAGAAACGTATTCGTTTTCAAATACATCGGCGAACTTGGCATATAATATATCTGTATCGCTTAATGCCGCTTCACCCAATATAGCCATTAATTCCTTCGCCTGCTTTCCCCTTGAATAGACGGCAAAAAGCTGGTTCATGGTATCCGCATGGTCTTCCCTTGTCTTCCCGGTTCCAATACCTTTATCCTTAAGCCTGGACAGCGAAGGAAGCACGTCTACCGGAGGCGTTATGCCCTTTCTGTAAAGGTCTCTTGAAAGGATGATCTGGCCTTCGGTAATGTAGCCTGTCAGATCCGGGATCGGATGAGTCTTATCGTCCTCGGGCATGGTAAGGATAGGAATAAGTGTAATCGACCCTTGATATCCCTTTTTTCTGCCCGCCCTCTCGTACAGGGTGGCGAGGTCGGTGTAAAGGTAGCCTGGGTATCCCCGGCGCCCCGGAACCTCTTTTCTGGCTGCGGATACTTCTCTGAGAGCCTCTGCATAGTTCGTTATATCGGTCATAATTACAAGGACGTGCATTCCCTTATCGAAGGCGAGATACTCTGCGGCGGTGAGTGCTATCCTTGGGGTTGATATCCTTTCGACAGCTGGATCGTTGGCCAGATTTGTAAACAGCACCGTCCGTTCAATTGCACCTGTCCTTTTAAAGTCGGAGATAAAGAAATCCGCCTCCTCGTATGTTATGCCTATGGCTGCAAATACTACAGCGAAATTACTTTCCGTTCCCAGTACTTTAGCCTGTCTTGCTATCTGCGCAGCCAGGTTCGCATGGGGCAGTCCTGATCCTGAAAATATAGGCAATTTCTGACCGCGCACGAGGGTATTTAATCCGTCAATCGCAGATACCCCCGTTTCTATAAACTCCGCAGGATAGTCTCTGGCCGCAGGATTCATAGGAAGTCCGTTTACATCCATATGTTTTTCCGCTATGACCTCGGCGCCTCCGTCTTTAGGACGGCCCAGGCCGTCAAAAACTCTGCCGAGCATATCCATGGAAACCGCTAATTCTATTCCTCTTCCAAGGAAGCGAACCTTGCTTCTTTCTAGATTTATTCCCGCTGCCCCTTCAAAAAGCTGGACAAGAGCATTGCTTCCGTTTATTTCTAGCACCTTGCACTGTCTGATTTCGCCGTTTTGAAGTTCGATCTCACCCAGTTCATCATAGGTCACGTTTTCCACATCTTTAACAAGCATCAATGGGCCTGCAACCTCAGAGATTGTCCTGTATTCTTTAATCATTCTGCTCACTCCTCTCATTTATCAGATCTCTGATACAGCTTGTGAGCTCTGCCAGTATCTTTTCATATTCTGCATCAACTTCCTGCTCCTCGATATATTTAAATCGGCCTATTGTTTCTCTTATAGGAAGCTTTACGAGAGTGTTATAGTTCACATCTTTATCGATAGCCTCTCTTCCCAATTCATAGTATCCCATGATGAGCTTAAGAAGCTTGTGCTGCTTGTTCATAGAGGCATAGGTGTCCACATCGTGAAAAGCGTTCTGGTGAAGATAGTCCTCCCTTATGGATTTACAGGCCTCAAGTTTAAATTGATCCTGGAAGGACAAAGCATCCTGTCCGACCAGCTGAACGATTTCCTGCAGCTCCGCCTCTTCCTGCAGAAGCCTCATCGTGTCTTCCCGAAGTCCCGGGAACTCCTTATGTACATTATCGGCAAACCAGTTGGCCAGACGATCAATATAAAGTGAGTAACTGGACAACCAATTAATAGCCGGGAAGTGCCTCGCATAGGCGAGTGCGGCATCGAGGCTCCAAAAAACCTTGACGAT
>CAZHBR010000156.1:0-4061 GCA_964530755.1 uncultured Oscillospiraceae bacterium
CCCGTTATGGAATCGCTTAGCTGACCTGGTCTTTGCCCCCACACCTGCCTGTCGATATTTGTCGCTAAAAATCAGCAACACATATCTTAGGACTTACTCCTAGACTGCGCCATGATCGCCGCCGCCTTGCGGTTCAGCTTACGTGGGTCCCTTTGCCCGCAGCTGGCATGGACTTTCAACCACAGACCTAAGCGATTCCATAACGGGATTTGTCAAAAATTTATGTTCTGTCGATTCCTATGGCGAAGGTCGCCACATATACCCTTGCGGCCCCAGCTTTTTTAAGTACGTGAGCGCAGGCGTCAGCCGTATTCCCCGTGGTAAAAACATCATCCACTAAAAGTACGATTTTGTCAAACAACACTTCTTCACTGCCTTTTGCAACCGCAAAGGCATCTTTCAGATTAATTTGCCGCTCTTTGGCGCAAAGATCGCTCATCGGCAACGTGTCTTTAATCCGAAGAAGCATGTCCGATCTGAAGGGTCTGTTAAGCAATTTTGCAAGAGCCCCGGCCAGAAGCGCGGCCTGATTGTATCCTCTCCTTATTTCTTTAGGTTTATACATGGGAACAGGCAGAACCACGTCCCAATCAAGGTCCTCCAGACAGATGCGCTCATACATCAGCAAAGCCAGCTTTGATGCATAATAATCCCTGTCCTTGTATTTGAAACGATGAATGACTTCCTTCTCCTTTATTCCATACTCGACGCAGGAGAACCCCCTGTCAAACGAGCGGGGAAAATCGATGCAGTCCCGGCACATATCCCCTTTTACATGTAACGGTTTTCCGCAGATTCTGCACAGTCCCTCATTTGCCCATTTTATGCTTTTCATGCACGCTGAGCAAAGTGCATATGGAAGGCGGGGATCTATGGGCTTACCGCATGAAATGCAGTAGATACCGGAAGGATAAATCAGTTCAAGCAACCTGTCAATCAGATTCCATCCCACGCCAGATACTCCTTTAACATGGATGACAGCCCCGAATATCTTTCAATAATACGATTGTTATCCACCATTTGACGCATCTTGTTTTCAGAACCGACTAAAACCACAACCTCCCTGGCCCTCGTGACGGCGGTATATAGGAGATTCCGCGTAGCCAACATCGGGGGGAAGTAGGAAATCGGCATTATAATTATAGGAAATTCGCTGCCCTGGCTTTTGTGAACGGTTATTGCATACGCAAGTTCCAACTCATCTATTTGCGAAAAATCATACTTCACGTATTTTGAATCCTCAAACACGACGGTCATTTCATTGAATTCGATATCTATGGTTTTTATGAAGCCGCAATCCCCGTTGAAAACGCCTCTCCCATCGCTGAAATCCTCCGTCCGCCTCCATTCTAGCTGATAGTTGTTTTTAATCTGCATGACTTTATCGCCCTCTCTGAACAGACGCTCTCCGAAACGTCTCTCCTTTTTTGCCCCGGTGGGGGCATTCAGCACAGCCTGCAGCTCTTTATTCAAATTGACACTGCCCACAGTCCCCCTTCTTACGGGTGTAAGGACCTGAACATCCAAAAGGGTATCGCAGCCGCTAAAATATTGGGGCAGCCTTCTTGTGCATAGATCCACGATCACAGAAAGCATTTCATTTTCTGTTTTGCGATGCAACAGAAAAAAGTCTTTATCCCTTTCATTGTAATACGGATACTCTCCTTTATTGATGCTGTGCGCATTGACCACGATCAGGCTCTCTTTTGCCTGGCGAAAAATCTCCGTCAGCTTAACAGAAGGAATTATATCGCTTCTTTGAATATCCAAAAGGACGTTCCCCGGACCCACGGAAGGAAGCTGATCTGCATCACCTACCAGGATGAGCCGCGTGTCGAAGGAAACGGCATCCAGGAGCCCCTTCATCAAAAGAATATCTATCATGGAGCATTCATCGATTATAACGACATCTGTATCCAGAGGATTCTCTTTATTTCGACCAAATCTCATAACATCGTCACCCTCTGCATAAAAGTATTCCAAAAGGCGATGAATTGTTGATGCGCTATACCCCGTAGTCTCTGTGATCCGCTTTGCTGCCCTCCCCGTCGGCGCTGCAATAGAGGTGCGAAGGCCGCTGTGATGCAGCAGGGTCAAAATGGTGTTAATTATGGTCGTTTTACCTGTCCCAGGTCCTCCCGTAACGATGGTAACCCCATTTTCCAAACAGGCCCTGACCGCAGATTTTTGATTTTCAGAGAGCTTTATGCCGCTTTGCTTTTCAGAGAAATCTATGAGCTTCTCCACATCGGTATTGATATGTTTTTTAGATGTCTTTGCAAGCTCAACAAGTTTCATGCCCACATTTTTTTCTGCTATATAAAAGACCATAGGATATATTACGGCCCTGCCCTCAATGCTTTCAACCTTCAGCTCACCCTCAAAGGCCATCTCCACAACAGCTTCATATACTTCCTCCGAGCCTACATCCATAAGCTCCCCCGCGCTTTCGCAGAATTTCTTCTGAGGTACAAATGTATGCCCTTCATTTATGAAAATCGATAAGGCATAGCGAATGCCGCTTCTTATTCGATTTCCGCTATTAGGATCTATCCCGAGTTTTGCCGCAATTCGGTCGGCTTTGCGAAACCCGATGCCGAAAATATCATCCACCATTCGATATGGGTTTTCCTCTATGGAGGCGATCGTATCCTTGCCGTAGGCCTTGTAAAGCTTCAAAGCGTAACCTGTGGATATGCCGTATTGCTGAAGGTACAACACTATTTTGGCAAATTCCCCATGAGATGTAAAAGCATCTTTAATGGAGGCGGCCTTAACATCACCGACCCCGTCGACCTCCGTAAGGCGGTGAGGCTCCTCCTCTATAACGCGAAAAGTATCCTCCCCAAACCGGCTGACAATAGAGGCTGCTGTCTTTTTTCCTATTCCCTTCATTAACCCTGAAGACAGAAAGTTTTCAATGCCCGAAACCGTCTTTGGAAGCTCTTCGCGATAAGATTCAAAAGCGAATTGCAGACCATAGCTTGGATGCGTTTTCCACTTTCCCGCAAATGCAAATCTGCGGCCCCTATCCGGCGCCGGCAAACAGCCTACGACAGTAAACTGCTCCAGGGTCTCCTCGTTTTCCGCTGTAGCTATGGTATATCCGTTTCTGTCGTTGTGATAGATGATATCTGAAATTATTCCCAGTATTTCTTCCATTTGTCTATTTTATAAAGTGAATATTGCGGAGCCTTGCTTTCCAGGGCTTTTTTAGTTCCTTTGCTTTTTTTAACAGCTTAGATCTGGTGTTCAGGCCCGGATATCTATGGACAACATCAAGGAGCATAGACAGCATTTCCCCGACCTTCTCCCTTTCGACGATTCCCGCCTCGACGAGATCCCTTCCATCGATGGCGAGCTGATTTATATATATCGGATCGCCTTGAGCGCGAATATCCTCAAGTATATAGTAACGGCTTTCTATGCGAAATCCGGGGCTGTCGTAAACATCCCTGTGCTGCTTAGCCACTTCGTTAAGGAAATTGTATGTCTTTTCTCCTTTATGATAAATGAATCGTTTAAGATCATACCTGTCTACAGTAAAATATAATTCCGTAAAAAGAGTACAGGCGTCATGAAGCTTCTTTGATGTTTCTTTATCAAATCCCATTCTGTCTATTATTTTCAAAGCCTCCTTTTTCTCAAAACAAAGAAGCAGAAGGGCCATGCGAAGTTCAAAATCAGGCTTAGCCCTGTCTATATTTTGTAAAAGCTCCAAAAAATCTCCGTTATCCTGTCTCTTTCCGGGAGGATAGGAATCTCCAAGGATGTGCGGCAGAACGCCTGCGGAAACACACATGCGAAGCGCCTTTCCTGCATTTTTAGTGACTACTAACCGTTGAAATTCCTGCCTTCGCCTGTCCATGGAAAGCTGATCAAGAAGACAGGATGTTTCCTGCATGGAGGTAAAGTCCCCCATTGACAGGTCGAAATCCAGCTGACCTGCCAGCCTTATGCCCCGAAGTATCCTCAACGGATCCTCTGTAAAGCGCTTTGCCGGATCACCGACGGCGCGAAGAAGTCTTTTTCTTAAGTCTTTCAGACCCTCAAAAGGATCA
>CAZHBR010000157.1:0-4025 GCA_964530755.1 uncultured Oscillospiraceae bacterium
GTAGGCCTTCCATGGGGACAGGTATAAGGTTGTCCGGTGCCTGCAAGATCCCTGATCAGCTGTTCTTTCTCTGCCTGCGACAGCTTTTCATTGGCTTTAACAGCGCTTTTGCATGCCTTCATTATGATCTTTGAAAGAATTAAAGGGTCATGATCATCATCTGCTGCTTCGGTTTGATCAAAATAGCTTAAAAGGAATTCCCATGACTCGGAAAAAGTCATAAAAGTGGGTATACCTCTGATCATAACTGTTTTGATTCCAAATTCTAAAATGTCAAATCCCATATTTAACAGGGGTTTCAGCCACTTTTCCATATCGCCTGTCACGGCAGGTGCAATCTCTTTAACGACAGGGGAAATTAAGATTTGCACATCTTTATTTTGTTCATTTTCATATCTTTTCAACAGCTTTTCATACAGCACCCTTTCGTGGGCGGCATGTTGGTCAAACAGGTAAAAATGCGTCTCATCCGTCGCTGTTATATATGTGTTAAAAAGCGTTTCTCCAATATTAATGCTGTCCCATTGAAAGTAGTCGGAAGCATCTTCGCTGATTCTTGGCGGTTGCTGAACGCTCTGTCTTTTAGTAGACAGTAAAGTTATTATGTCGCCTTGGTCTTCTGATTCCTCTTCTTTTCGGCATGAGGTAATATCCCTGGTGAAAATATTTGATGTATGGCGCAGTTTTGGGATAGCCTCACCTGCGGAAAGCGCCTCTGAAAGGGTATTTACCACAAAGCTCAACACCTCTATGCTGTCTTCAAAGCGGATCTCCTGTTTGTTAGGGTGAATATTTACATCTAAGCGATCAGGATTTGCCTTAAGAAATAAAAAGGCTGCAGGCTGGCGGCCTTTGTCCAATCTTTCTTTATATGCCCTCGCCAGCGCTTCATCAAGCAGCCTGCTTTTTATAATTCTTCCGTTTACGAAGCATACCTGATGTTTTCTGGTCGTCCGGCTTATGTCAGGTCTCGATATATAGGCTAAAAGTTCATATGAGTCCGTTGTCCCTTGAGCAGTGAGTAGCGAATCGCTGATGTCTTTGCTATAAATTGTCTGTATATTATGCAATATGTTACCGTTTCCCGGTGTGGAAAACAGGGTCGCACCGTTGTTTATAAGTCTCATTCGAATTAAAGGGTAGGCGAGAGAAAATTTTGATACGAAGTCAATAATAAGAGAGCTTTCTGTGCCTTTCGATTTAAGAAATTTTTCCCTGGCCGGGGTATTAAAGAAAAGATCTCTGACGATGACAGTGGTGCCATCCGGGCACCCTGTCTTGCCCTGTTTTATAATTTCTCCACCTTCCAGGCAGATTCTTGAGCCGACTTCCTTAAATCCCGGCTTCGTTATTATTTCAACTTTGCTCACCGATGAAATACTGGTGAGGGCTTCCCCGCGAAATCCGAGACTGAGGACGCTGGACAGATCTTCAATCCTTCTGATTTTGCTTGTGGCATGCCTTTCAAAGGCGAGAGGCAGCTGCTCTTCGGTAATACCGCAGCCATCATCGGTGACCCTAATGTAACTTTTTCCGCCGTCCTTGATTTCAATAGCAACGTTTTTTGCTCCGGCATCTATTGCATTCTCCAAAAGCTCCTTGACTGCGGATAGAGGCCGGTTAATGACCTCTCCCGCAGCTATTTTCTCCGCCACCGCCTTATTCAGTTTTCTTATGTAAAAGCTTTGCTGCATCCTTCAGTTCCTCCAGCAGTTTAATGGCCATAGACGGAGTTACCTCCATAAGGTCCAGAGACCTTAGCCTTTCAATTATCGGATCCTCCAAGAAATCGAATATTGACAGCTGCTTTGTATCTTCTGCATTTGACGAGAAATCCGTTTTGTTTTGACGGCAAAGATCTATTTCAATATTGTTTCTTTCAAGCTCTATGAGTTTACGGTTTGCAGACTCTAATACCTGAGCAGGTATGCCTGCAAGCTTTGCTACATGGATTCCGTAGCTCTTGCTCGCGTTTCCCTCTATAATTTTATGCAGAAATACTACATCCCCTTTTTCTTCTTTTACCGAAACATTCAGGTTCTTAAGCCCCCGCATTTTTATTGAGGTTAACTCATGGTAGTGTGTTGCAAACAGCGTACGCACTTTCTTTTTCTCCGAGCAGAGAAATTCCAACACTGCAAAAGCAATAGACAGTCCGTCGTATGTGCTGGTTCCCCTTCCGATTTCATCTAAAATTACCAGGCTCCGATCCGTACATGTGTTAAGTATGTATGCAAGCTCGCTCATTTCTAAAAAGAATGTGCTTTTTCCCTGAACAAGATTATCAGAAGCCCCGATTCGCGTATAAATGCGGTCGACAAGACCGATTTTTGCCTTTGCTGCAGGAACGAAGCAACCGCATTGGGCCATAAGGACTATCAAAGCAGTCTGCCTCATATAGGTAGACTTTCCGGACATATTTGGCCCTGTAATTAAAAGCATGCTTTGGTCCTCTTTGTTCATATAAGTATCGTTGGATACGAACATTCCATCCTTTGTCATCTGATCGAGCACAGGATGTCTGCCTTTTTCAATCATTATAACATCAGATAACGAAATATCAGGCTTTATATATCCGAAACTGCTGCTTGCTTCTGCAAAGGATGCAAGAACGTCCAGCTTTGCAAGGGCTGATGCGGTAATTTGAAGATCGCTTACATATTTTTGTATACCGGTCCGTATCTTCGTAAATATCTCATATTCCATTTGATTGATTCGTGCTTCGGCATTGAGGACGACAGTTTCTACATCTTTAAGCTCGGAAGTGATGTATCGTTCGCTGTTCACAAGCGTCTGTTTTCTTATATAATTGTCCGGAACAGCATCATAATTTGATTTAGTTATTTCTATATAATAACCGAATACCTTGTTGAATCCTACCTTAAGGTTTTTTATTCCTGTTCTTTCTCTTTCTTTTACCTCAAGGCCGGCTATGAAGGACTGCCCGTCCAGAATTGAGTCCCGCAGTTCATCAAGCTCATCTTCGTAACCTTTTTTGATGATGCCGCCCTCTTTTACAGATATCGGCGGATCATCCACCAAGGCGGAAAAAACAGTATTGACAATCGGTGAAAGATCGCGCATGCTTTTGCCTAATGATGCTAGTTCAGGGTCTTTGCATGAACAGAGCTTCTCTTTTATGCCCGGCAAAACTAAAAGAGAATCGGCCAGGGCTCTTAAGTCTCTTCCGTTTACGGTACCGCATGAAATTCTTCCGCTTAATCTTTCAAGGTCATATATTTGCTTCAGGCTCTCTCTTATATCATTTCTGAATAAAATATCCTCTGAAAGTGCCATGACCGCATTTTGGCGCAGAATTATCAGCTCAGGGTCTACAAGCGGACTTTTAAGCCACTGTCTTATTTTTCTTGAACCCATAGCAGTATTGGTTTTGTCTAAAATGCCCAATAATGATCCTTTGGTTTTCCTCTCAAACAGGGTCTCGGTCAATTCAAGATTTCTCATAGTCGCACTGTCAAGTGACATGTGGGAGGATAAATCGGATACCGTCAACCTTAAAAGATGGTTCAGCTGCTGTTTTTGGGTTTCAAAAAGGTAGCAAAGGAGAGCACCAAGGGCTTTAGTTGCTTTTTCCAGCTTCGATAATCCAAGGCTGTGAAGGGAATCGGCCTGGAATTGCTTCAAAATGTTATCCTCACCCTTTACCGGATCGAAACGGCTTTCATCGGTCTTGGAAAAATAAGAGTTCGGGAACAGATCGGGGTCAAAGAAATTTCCGCTTTCGTGAAGATCACAATTAAAGAGTATCTCCTTTGGCGACAGCTTGGCAAGCTCGTCCATTATTCTTTCCGGAAAGGGGGATAAAGGCTGTTCTGCAGCGCCTATTTCACCGGTCGACAGGTCACAAAAAGCCATCCCCGCCCCCGTTTCATCTCTAAATTTTTAAATTTTTTCCATGACTAATGCCATTTTTATCTCCTTTTCCCGGACAAAACGTCCGATAAAAATTAATCAATAATCTCCTCTTCCTTAACAGAGTATTCTTTAATAAATAACTCATACTC
>CAZHBR010000158.1:0-4023 GCA_964530755.1 uncultured Oscillospiraceae bacterium
ACTCATCCAAGGTTTATCATTTTAGGGCTTGACTTTTAATAGTTAGTCTTTCTTTATAGTCATGAAAGGACCGTCTGCAAGATGTTCCGCTAAAGTCACCGCAAACGGTCTAAACCCTGACAAAGGTATTAAAGTGCCTCATACTCGTCAGATAAGCTGACACCCAAAGTCGAACAGATTTCCGGATTGTACTTCTTAGTAAATTTAGGAGCATACCGGATATCCATAGAGGCAGGATCTTTTCCCTCCACAAGTATTTCATATGCCATTTCCCCGGTTGTGTATCCCAGATCGTAATAGCTTATGGAAAGGGTAGCAATACCGCAGCCGCGGCAGATGCCCTCTTCACCGGCGATAACAGGTACATTTGCAGGTAAAGTAACGCTCTTTATAATTTCTGTATTTGATGCGACGGTATTATCGGTGGGCAAATAGATTACATCGCTTTCGGCCGCTGCTGTTTTGGCTATCGTTTGAAGGTCATTGGAATCAGAAAATGTGTAGCTTTTTACACTGTATCCCATATCCGTCAGGTATCCGGTTATGACTGTATCCTGATATTTGGAATTCGGTTCAGCAGAGCAGTAGAGAATTCCTATCTTTTTTGCATCGGGGAAAATCTCATTTAAGATGGCTGCTTGCTCATCTAAAGGGGCTAAATCAGAAGTGCCGGAAATATTTTTCCCGGTCTTTCCAGTCCAGTCATCGATGCCAAGCGCCGTACCGTAATCTGTGACAGAAGTTCCAAGGATAGGTATTGTATTCGTCGAGGTCTGGGCGGCCTGCAGCGCGGGGGTGGCATTTGCCATAATCAAATCAACGCTTGATGAAACGAATTGATTGCAAATGGTGGCGCTTACGGCCGGTTCGCCGTTTGCATTTTGCACATCAAATTCGATGTTTTCCCCCAGTTTTTCAACCAGTGCATCTTTAAAACCCTCAGTTGCGGCATCTAAAGCTTCATGTTGTATCAGTTGGCAGATGCCGACTTTATAGATTTGGTCTCCTGTCTTTGGCGCTCCCCCGCAAGCTGTAAGGGATAGCGTTAAAAGAGCAATAATCGCAAATATCGGTATAAACTTATTCATTTTTCTCCTCCTAAACATGTTATAGATCAACATTATAGCACCATTCGATGTTTAATAAAAGGCATTGGCGGACTTTTTTGCCAATTAAATGTCGTCGTTTACCGAAATTTCTGTAAATTATGCATGACTGTCCTTTCAGGGTTCATATATCGTCTAATTACAATAGACAGTTAATTGACAAACTTAAGGTTTTATATTAAAATATTGAAGAAGGTTGTGAGCAGCCGGTATTTTTTTGTAGCTTTTTAATTTTGATCTGAAAGGACGTTAAATGGGGTCATTGCACAGTTTGATACAGATATCCTTACTGTTATTTTTCATAGGATCTTTAATTGCACTCGCGCTGAGTAAAAAAGACATACTATGCAATTTGATTTCCAATACTGTTTGCGTTATTTCTTCAGCACTTCTGCTGTTTGCCTCGGTGGGGAAAATTCTGAGCGGAAATGATGTCATACGAATAAAGCTATTTGAATCGGCCTTTTCGTTTATCGGTTTGGAATTGACGATAGATGGGCTTTCTGCTGTATTTTTGATAGCCTTGTCTGTGCTTACAATGTGCGTCTCCATTTATTCCATCGGCTATATATCCTGTTATTACGGCAGAAGAAATGTCGGATTGTTTAACTTTTTATATATTTTCTTTATCTTGTCTATGATCCTAGTATTTACCTCGTCAAATGCAATATTTTTCTATGTTGCGTGGGAAGCGATGTCCCTTATATCCTATTTTTTAGTGGTATATGAATCAGAGCGACCTTTGAATCAGCGGGCGGGTATCCTCTATATCGTAATGACTCATATAGGTACCGCTTTTTTACTTATTGGATTTTTGGTATGCTACAGCTACACCGGATCTCTTGATATATTCGGAAATACAGACGCTATACCCGAAGGGGCTAAAAGCATTGTGTTCATTCTGTTTTTAGTGGGGTTTGGAACAAAAGCAGGAGTGATACCGGTGCACATATGGCTGCCCTATGCTCATCCTGCAGCGCCAAGTAATATTTCAGCGCTTATGTCTGGGATCATGATTAAAACGGCTATTTACGGATTGATACGCTTTATTTTAGGGTTCTTAGGTATAGGACAGGCCTGGTGGGGCGGATTGATTATCGGTCTTGGAATTATTTCTGCAGTGCTTGGAGTTGCCTATGCTTTAATAGAGCATGATATTAAGAGGCTTCTAGCCTACCACAGTGTGGAGAATATAGGGATTATTCTGATCGGCATGGGTGTAAGCTTTACGGCTCTGGCATACGGCAACGGGGTTATAGGTTCCTTGGCTCTCATCGCATCCATACTTCATACCTTTAACCATACCCTGTTTAAAGGCGGTTTGTTTCTCGGTGCCGGGTCCATTCAATATGCGACAGGGACAAGGGATATTGAAAAACTTGGCGGTTTAATTAAAAGCATGCCTTTTTCCGCGGTATTCGTCTTATGTTTTTCTTTAGCTATTTCCGCCATCGTGCCTTTCAACGGATTTATAAGTGAGTGGCTCACCTATCAATCGATCTTTTACTATATCGTTCCAGGTCAGGCGGTAATTAATATTTTGTTTATCCTGGCCGTAGCGGCTCTCGGTCTTGCGGGGGCTTTGGCCGCAGCCTGCTTTGTAAAACTGTTTGGAATATCATTTTTGGGTCTTCCAAGAAGCGAATGCGCATCTGATGCGAAAGAAGTCCCTTTTACTATGAATATGGGCATAGGCATTTTAGCGACACTGTGCTTGACTGTTGGGGTTTTCCCCTTATTCATTATAGGTCTTATTGATCGGGCGACAGCAGGGCTGGTCGGCTTTTCTATCTTTAACCGGCTCAAAGGAGGTTTTATATTTACCTGGTATTCAATGGAATTGTCAGGTAACAGAATTTCGCCTTTCGAAGTTCTGATCATTTTATTGGCGCTTTCCTTGCTTGTCTTGGCAGCGATACGAATCCTCGGGGGAAGATATGTTGAAAGAAAGTATGGTACATGGGATTGCGGCTTTGAAGCCTTGAATTCTAGGATGCAATATACTGCTACAGGTTTTTCCAAGCCGATAAAGATTGTGTTTCGGATTCTGTTCAGACCCTCCCGCAAGACAGAAATCAAAGGAGGAGTCTACCACCCAAGCAGCATCGAATACGTTATGGATTCAGAGTCCATATTTGAAAAGTATCTCTATTTGCCTGCTCTTATAAGGGTTAAACTATTTTCAAGAAGGACAAAATTTCTTGTTCAGACGGGAAACATACAAAGCTATTTGATTTATATTTTTATTACAATTCTGGGACTTTTGGCATATAACAAATTTGTATAAAGGATAAAGAAAATGAATTATTTCGCTTATATAATTATACAGATATTAACGATGATACTTGTGGCACCGCTTGTAAACGGCATCATTTTGAAGGTCAAGGCCTTTTCCCAAAAGCGAACGGGTCCTCCGGTTTTTCAGGTATACTATGATCTTTATAAGCTGATCAGGAAAAACACCGTCGTTTCGGATGTGTCCTCATGGATTTATAAAGCGGCACCCTACATTACCTTTACGACTGCTCTTGCCGCAGCGGCGCTCGTTCCTGTTTCTACAATTATACTTCCTGAAAGAAGCATCCCCGGTGATTTCATCATTCTTGTTTCGATATTTGCTTTAGGAAGATTCTTTATGATGGCAGCGGGCCTTGATACAGGCAGCACCTTTGGTGGAATGGGAAGCAGCAGAGAGGCTATGATTTCATCTTTAGCAGAGCCGTCCATACTCGTTTGCCTTTTTACCGCGGGGCTGATCTCAAAGACCACGTCTTTGGACGGCATGATGATGTTCATGCAGGGGGCCGGCTTCCGCTTGATGCATCCTGTTTCAGTGCTGCTGTTTCTGGCGCTTCTTTCAATAATCATGATGGAGACGGCGAGAATTCCCGTTGATGATCCTGCTACCCATCTTGAA
>CAZHBR010000159.1:0-4014 GCA_964530755.1 uncultured Oscillospiraceae bacterium
TTTTCTAAATTTGCCGCAGTTACCTGTATGTTCTTTCTGTCTTTTTCAACGATTTGCCTGGCGGCCTTCCTGCATACGTTGGCAATTTCTCGCTCGAGATTCCGCACGCCCGACTCTCTTGTATAATTGTTGATAATAATTCTTAGCGCCGGTTCTGATATAGACAGATTCTCTTCCTTTAGCCCGTGCTCCTTAATTTTTTTTGGTATCAAATAGCGCTCTGCTATGTTCACCTTTTCCTCTTCAGTATAACCGGTCACATCTATAACTTCCATCCGATCAAGCAAAGGTCTTGGTATTGTCTCTGTAGTATTTGCGGTGGTTATGAACATGACCTTGGAGAGATCAAAGGGCAATTCCAGATAATGATCGGTGAATTCTTTATTCTGCTCCGGATCCAATACCTCAAGCAGGGCCGAAGCTGGGTCTCCGCGGAAATCCGATCCGATTTTATCGACTTCATCAAAAAGAAAAATCGGATTATTTGTTCCCGCATCCTTTATCGCCGAAATAATGCGGCCCGGAATGGCACCTATATACGTTCTTCTGTGGCCTCTTATCTCAGCCTCATCCCTGACACCCCCAAGTGACATCCGGACAAAATTTCTATTCATTGATCTTGCTATCGATCTGGCTATTGATGTTTTACCGGTACCCGGAGGCCCTACCAGGCATAAAATCGGACCCTTTATACTTTTCGACAGCTTTATCACAGCAAGGTATTCAAGTATTCTTTCTTTTACCTTATTTAGTCCGTAATGATCCTCGTCCAATATTTTTTCTGCCAGAGTGATGTTCATATTATCCTTTGATGTCTTATTCCAGGGCAGAGCGAGAATCCATTCCACATAGGTTCTGATAACGCCTCCCTCGGCAGAGGATGATTGAATTTTTGTAAGCCTTTTGATTTCTTTTTCTACTTTTTTTGATATTGCGGGTGCAAGTTTAAGCTTTTTAAGCTGTCTTAGCCATTCGTTAATTTCATCTTCTACATCCCCTTCTTCGCCTAATTCCTCCTGTATGACGCGAAGCTGCTCTTTGAGATAATATTCTCTTTGGCTCTTGTTGATTTGACTTCTGACCTTGCTCGTTATCGCATGCTCTATTTTGAGTATCTCTATTTCTTTATTCAGCAAAGAGGAGAGAATTTCAAGGCGTTTTTCAACATCAAAAGCCTGGAGTATCTCCTGTTTATCCTCGATTCGAATCTCCAGATGGGAGGTTATTACATCTGCCAGGCGACCAGGATGCTCAACGGATGCAACCGAAGGGAATATATCTTGAGACACCTTCGGATTTATGTCAAGATTTTCCTCAAATGAGGCTAGCACCGTTCGCATCAATGCTACTACCCTGGGGGGCAGTTTGTCAAACTCCTGCTCTTTTATAATCCTTACCTTGCACTTAAAATAAGGCACCTCAAAAATATAATCGACAATCTGGCCTCTGCTTACGCCTTCGACCAATACCCTGATAGTATCTCCCGGCAGACGCAGCATCTGTTTAATTTTTGCTACCGTACCTACCTGATAGAAATCACTTCTTGTAGGCAGATCCAGATCAGGAATCATCTGGGTAGAAAGAAACACCGTCTGATTCATCATCATCGCCTTTTCAAGGGCGCTTATCGATTTTTCCCTTCCTATATCAAAATGCAGCACCATGGAAGGGAATATAGATAAGCCCCGAAGAGGAATCATAGGCATGATCTCCTCATCTGTTCTCAGTCCTTCCACTTGTTTTTCCTCTGTCATTTTTTATTTCCCTCCTTAGTTGAAAAACAGGCGGTTGGGGCCGTCTGTTTTTATGATGCAGTCTCTTCTTTTTCTTCTGTGTCGATCTGCTTAAGCACCAACGTCGGTCCTGTATTTAAATCAATGGTGCCTTTCGTTATGATGCATTTTCTGATGTCGGTCCGAGATGGAATCTCAAACATAATATCCGTCATTACATGCTCAAGTATGCTGCGAAGTCCTCTGGCACCGGTTTTACGCTCCAACGCTTTTTCGGCTACCCGTGCGATGGCTTCATCTTCAATTTCCAATTCAACTCCATCAAACTGAAACAGTTTTTTGTACTGTTTAAGGATAGCATTTTTCGGCTCCTTAATTATTCGAACCAAAGCATTCTTTGTAAGCTCGCTTAAGGTTACCATTACAGGCAGTCTGCCCACAAATTCGGGAATCAAACCGTATTTCAAAAGGTCTTCGGCCTGGAGCTGTTTCATGATTTCCTTTTCATCGGCCTTGCCGGCTTTTATTACGGAATTGAAGCCTATAGTCTTTTCCCCAACGCGTTTTTGAATGATTTTATCCAACCCGTCGAAGGCTCCGCCGCAGATGAACAAGACATTGGTGGTGTCGAATTGTATGAAATCCTGATGAGGATGCTTTCTCCCACCCTGAGGAGGCACGCTCGCCACCGTCCCCTCCAGTATTTTAAGAAGGGCCTGTTGAACCCCTTCACCGCTTACATCCCTAGTGATCGATGGATTCTCAGATTTTCTTGAAATCTTATCGATTTCATCGACATAAACTATGCCTTTCTGGGCCCGCTCCACATCGTAATCCGCCGCCTGGATTAATTTGAGCAGTATGTTTTCCACATCCTCACCTACATACCCGGCTTCGGTCAATGCCGTTGCATCGGCGATAGCGAAAGGAACATTGAGAACCTTCGCCAACGTCTGGGCAAGCAACGTCTTACCAGAGCCCGTAGGACCAATCATGACGATATTGCTTTTTTGCACCTCAACATCATCCTGGTCAACAGATCCAAGGGATGCAATGCGCTTATAATGATTGTAGACCGCCACAGCCAGAGCCTTTTTAGCTTCTTCCTGTCCTATAACATAATCTGAGAGGGCCAAGGCAATTTCTTTGGGTTTAGGCAAGCTCGTTGCATCGTGAAAACCGTACCTTTCGTCTGTCACATCGCTAAATTCTTCCTTTATGATATCTTGACATAGCTCTATGCATTCGTCACATATATATACACTTGGTCCCGCAACAAGCCTTCGAACCTGATCCTGCGGCTTGCCACAGAACGAACATTTAAGCTGTTTCGTTTCATCGTACTTTCCCATCTCATTCCCCTTCCTTCAAGAGTCAAATTTTTCTGGAAACGATTATCTGATCGATGATGCCGTATTGGAGTGCCTCCTTGGCATCCATGAAATTATCCCTGTCCGTATCTCTTGCGATCCGTTCTAAGGGTTGACCCGTATTACCGCTTAAGATATGGTTAAGCCTGTCTCGCGTTTTTATTATGCGCTCGGCATGGATTCTTAAATCCTCCGCCTGACCGCTCATTCCCCCTAAGGGCTGGTGAATCATGATTTCAGCATTCGGCAGCGCAAAACGTTTACCTTTCGCACCTGCCGCCAGAAGGAAAGCTCCCATGCTGGCAGCCATGCCTATACATATCGTCGATACATCAGGTTTGATGTACTGAATGGTATCATAAATTGCAAGCCCGGCAGTGATAGAACCCCCGGGACTGTTGATATAGAAACTGATATCTTTTTCCGGATCCTCGGACTCCAAAAATAGCAATTGAGCTATGATGAGACTTGCAGTATGCTCATTTACATCTTCACCAAGCATTACAATTCTGTCTTTGAGCAATCTCGAATAGATATCATATGAGCGCTCACCTCGACTTGTCTGTTCGACTACAATCGGTACCAGCGACATACCGGCCCCCCTTTCACTACAGGTATAGTTATTTCTCAATTACCGTATTTTCAAACATGTAATCTATAGCTTTTCTATATTTAATATCCTTTTCAAGCGCAATACGGGTTTCTGGGCTTATCTGATCCCTTAACCTGTCCGCCTCTATTCCATACTGTTTGGATATGATCGCCAGCTCTTTATTCACATCCTCCTCGCCTACAATAAGCTCCTCTGCTAAAGCAACAGCCTCTACAAGTAGCCTGGTCTTAACTTTTTTATATGCATCGCTTTTCAGATCCTCTTTAAATTCATTGATATCCTTATTAAGGTATTCCAT
>CAZHBR010000160.1:0-3978 GCA_964530755.1 uncultured Oscillospiraceae bacterium
GCTGGGTGGTGTGGGAGGTCGGTAGGTGAAATAATCACCTACCTCCTACCCGATATGACATTGCTTATCGCGCCGGACTGTTTTTGTCCTGGTTAAATGATATTAATGTTCTCAATCTTTAAATATTTCTCAATCGCTTGTAAAGACCGTAGATTATAATACCCTCAACAACGGAGACTGCTAATGCAACGGGGGTCCGTACTGTTAGCAGTTCGAAAAACCCGGTCCCGTACATATGTGAAAGTATGTATGTAGTTATGGCAATACCTGCAATGATATCTGTTATGAGGATGACAATATACATCCTGATAAATGTAATTTTATTCAGCAGGGCGGGTTTTAGCAGTGCAGGCAGTATGCCGAGGATCACAGGCGGAATCGTAAGGGGCGGGAAATATCCCAAAGGAGAGAAAAGCGTGGCGCCAAGGATGTCTGCAACCAGGCCTGTGAAGCCTCCTGCTATCGGGCCAAACAAAAGTGATGCCAGAATGATCGGGATTCCGCCAAAACTAATTCTGATGCTGTTAGTGAGATAAAACCCGAGAAATCGGGTCAGTACGATGCTGATAGCCGCAAACAGGGCCATGAGCATCAAAGTTTTTGTGCTCTGTTTTTTCATAAGAAACTCCCTTCTTGATTTCATAGTGCTGTACTACACTAAAGAAGGGAGCGATATTTAAGCATCTCCTTTAATGCAGCGGACGCAATATTGTATCGCAAACCTCAGGTTTTTCGTTCATGGGCAACATCCCATCCCATGACACTTCATGTCAATTGATATAACAAGCGCACAATATTTACTCTACAAAACGGAGAATACCACATTTATAATATGTTTTCAAGCTTAGTGGTCTCATTTTCCAATAGGAAAATCAACTGGTGGTGCAAATATGCCATTTCACCCAAAGCAGATCCTTTTTCCTCTGCATTAACATATGCTCGTGCCTTGGCTAGCGAACACTCTATATCATCAATGGATTGCGCATCAAGAAATATGGAGAAGCTCTTTCTTCCGTCGTACCATTTTTTCGATACATAACTCAATGCCTCATCTGCTTTTTTCCAGTTTTCCGACAGTGCTTCCTCTATCGCCTGGTTTTTCACGGTGTTTATCATATCCTCCAAATCACTGCCTGCGCCGTTTATAAATATTGCCCAAGGAATAACGATTACCAGCAAAGCGACGACGGAGATAACAAGCGATCTCATAATATATCCCATCCTTCTGATGTTTTTTCTTTTCCGCTTTGATTGGCCTTGGGATATATATGAAGCTGGCCTGTTTCATCGCTGAAACAAAGAAAAACGTCCTTGTAGTCTTTGATGCCCTTTACCGCAAGCTGGCCCAATATAAAGGCCTTATCTATTTCTAGCTTGCTCAGATTGGAATCGTAGATTTTTCCGTCGGCGATCACAATGAGAGGTAATTTTTCTTTTTGCGTCAGGATTCCCATATCTTTTTTTGTTACTGGACTTTTGCCCGGTTTTGGTACAACGCTGAGATCGCCGTTTGACTCCATAATGGCGTAGTCAACATCGGCAATTGACGGGAAGTTTTTCAGCCTCAGCTGCTCTGCCAGATCGTCAGCCGAGATTCGAAGGCGCTTCATTTCTTTTTCATTGATTACTCCGTTTTTGACTAATATGCTTGCCTTACCTGTTATAATTCTTTTAAATGCCGGAATTTTTAATGCCAGAAATGAAATTGCCACATCAAGCAATAGCAATGTCAGCAGTGCTGTTAGACCTGTAAACAACGAAATATCGGGTGTTTCAATGGGAAGCGCGGCCAATTCTGCTATCATAAATAGCACCACTATTTGAAAGGGATCCATCCTGGAAAGGTCACCTTTTCCCATAACACGGATAATAAAAAGCGCTACCGAATAAAGTATGATCGTGCGCAGCAGGATGTTAAGCATAAACTTTCTCCTCCTTATATTTCCGGTTAGTTTTTCCAAATTGTTTGCCGGCTATGCGTTAATTTGATAGAATAATTTAGTATGCTACCGGTCTTGCAGACTGGAGGAATTTGATGAAATCCAAAGCCAATACATTTTCCGGATTGTATTTTATGTCTTATGCTTCTTTAGGGTCCCTATCCCCCCTTATCGGACAGTATCTTTACAGTATAGGTTTTACAGGGGGCGAAATCGGTGTTGTGACAGCTTCGGCAACAGCGGTAGGGATTGTATCCAATCCCATATGGGGTGCTGTTTATCATAAGCGAGGCAAGAATATAAAGCTGGTCGCGATTCTATATTTTCTGGCAGCTTTTATAGCGCTGTCCCTTATCGGAATCAACCGATACGTACTCTTTCTTGCAGTATATACGCTTGTGTTCTTTTTCGTAAATCCTGTATTTCCGCTGGTGGATTCAATTACTATTGAATCAGATTATCCCTTTGGAAGAGCGCGTAAATGGGGGGCAGTGGGCTATGCGGCAGGCATCGGACTTGCCGGGTATATGGCGGGGGCATTCGGGCTGATATGCGTCGTGCCCATATTCTCTATTCTGCTGTCATCCGCCGGACTGATTATGACGGCGTTTGCGAAGCATCGAAAAGCAACTGTCGATGCCGTTGATTTTTCCAGCGGTATTGAATATTCAGGGGGAATCGCAAAGCGTAAGGATGGATTTGCAGACCTTCTGCGCAACAGGAGATACGCAGCCCTGCTAGCCGGTGCCTTTTTTATCAATGGACCCTCCTTTGCACACAATACCTATTTTAGTTTCCTTTACAAAGACCAGGGAGGAACTTTAGCAGGCATGGGACTTGTATTTCTTTTGATGACCGCCAGCGAGGCCCCCTTTATGGCATGGAGTGCAAAATTGACATCAAGATTTACGATTGAGCGCATGATTCTTACAGCGATGTGCGTTTCATCACTTCGCTTTCTTTGGTACAGCACAGGCCCGGCAACATCGTGGATAATGGGAACCTTTTTTCTTCAGGGATTTGTCAACGGTATTTTTCTTGTGGAATCATTGAACTACATTACAAAATTGGTAGGGGTGTCCACGATATCTTTGGGCATTCCTCTGTTTACTGCTTTATCTTCTAATTTCGGGACTATCGTTTGTCAATTGTCAGGAGGAATCATCGTGGAACAATACGGCGGCTGCGGTGTATATCTGCTTTATGGAATGTTTAATTGCGTTGGAATTCTCTTGTATCTGTTTTTTGGTTTGCATAAAAAATGTTCGTAAGCAATTTTGAAATATTTATTGAAAAATGTCAAAACAGCAGTTGACAGAACGGAGCCATGATGCTATTCTAAGTAGGCTGTCAGCCGTAGAATCCTATAAACTTGTGGAGTGGGACCCGGCAAAAACATCTTGGCGAAAGTCAAAAAGGTGTTGACACAAGGCAGTAAAAAAGATATACTAATTAAGCCACTTGCGATGAATCAACTCATCGGGCAGGGGGGTCATGAGATGACCGCCCGTGAAACTTGGAAACTTCATAGTGCAGAAATTTAGTCAAAGAGACTATGTACAACCGTCGATTGAAATAAGATCGGCAAAGAAACATTCAAGCAATTGAATGGGTCACGTACAATTCTTTAAGAACAATAAAAAGCGAAAACGCAAATGCGTAAAATCTGAGCGAATTAGGAGATCGAAAGATCTTTTGATACCAATCAAAAAGAGTTTGATCCTGGCTCAGGATGAACGCTGGCGGCGTGCCTAACACATGCAAGTCGAGCGTGATCCCTTGGAAAGAAACTTCGGTCGATTGAAGAGGGTGAAAGCGGCGGACGGGTGAGTAACGCGTGGGCAACCTGCCTCATACAGAGGGACAGCCTCGGGAAACCGGGATTAAGACCTCATAAAGCCAAGGCATCACATGGAGCCATGGTCAAAGATTATATCGGTATGGGATGGGCCTGCGTCTGATTAGCTGGTTGGTAGAGTAACAGCCTACCAAGGCGACGATCAGTAGCCGACCTGAGAGGGTGATCGGCCACATTGGA
>CAZHBR010000161.1:0-3960 GCA_964530755.1 uncultured Oscillospiraceae bacterium
ATTCAGAGGCGGAAAGAAGTCTGTGGATTTCCTCCTTTGTCAGTTCCTTATCTAAAGGTACGGCTACTCCTACGCCGTTAACTACCGCCAGATAGGTTACGATCCACTGATAGCAGTTTTCGCCTATTATAGCTATTTTCTTATCCCTCAGCCCCAAACGGAGAAGCCTGGTGCCTAAGGCTTCAACGTCGCTTTTGACCTTGGCATATTTGATATGGTAATAGTCTCCGCCCCTTTCTTTTTTAATCAGAAAAGCGGTCCTGTCTTTAAATAACTCGGCGCTTTGCAAAAGCATATCCTTTAATGATACTATATTTCTTACCGGATGAAACCCCGCCTCATATGTCATATCGCTTATCCTGCTTCCTAGAGTCGTTTCCATAATTCTATCCCAAGCATTCGATTAAGTAAAGAATTAATAATATCCCGCTTAAAAAATCTATGCTATAATATAGTTTAAATCATTTAATGAATTCGATGCAAAGGAGAGATACGTATGAGCACAGCCCATATAAATGCTGCTATCAAAGGAGAAATCGCCGAATCTATTTTATTGCCGGGTGACCCGCAACGTGCAAAATTTATAGCCGAACAGTATTTAGAAAATCCAAAATGCTACAATAAAATACGAGGCATGCTGGGATATACAGGGACTTATAAAGGAGTGCCCGTTTCGGTACAAGGCAGCGGCATGGGAATGCCCTCCATGGGAATTTACAGCTATGAGCTCATCAAAGAATACGATGTAAAAAATTTGATACGGGTAGGTTCTGCCGGCTCTTTTCATAACAACATAAAGCTGATGGATATCGTCATAGGCCTTTGCGCTTCCACAGATTCAAACTGGCAACACACTTACAACCTGCCGGGGTATTTTTCCGCCGGATGTGATTTTGAACTTTTAATGAAGGCGAAAGAAAGTGCCGAGTCCCTGAATATTCCTATAAAAGTAGGTAATATCGTTACCTGCGACGTTTTCTACGAGGACAATAAGGATTGGTGGAAAAGCTGGGCCAAAATGGGCGTAATGGCCGTAGAGATGGAAGCAGCCGCGCTATATATGAACGCCGCCAGATTAGGGGCGAGGGCTTTAACCATCGTTACAATCAGCGATCATTTTATAAGCGGCGGCAGACTGACTGCCGAAGAAAGAGAAAAATCCTTCACCGATATGATGAAAATTGCCCTTGAGGCTGCGGTAAAATAAAGTGCTTAAGATCATTGCATATACCCTGGCGGGAACCGGCTTTACATTTTTTACTACAATTTTAGGAGCCGCGACCGTATTTTTCTTTAAAGGCGAAGTGACGCTGAACCTTCAAAGGGCTTTTCTGGGTTTCGCGGCCGGGATAATGATTGCTGCATCCGTATGGTCATTGCTGATACCAGCTGTAGAAATGGCTGAATCCCAAAATCAATCGGGATTGCTTTCAGCAGGCGCAGGCTTTGCTGCCGGAGGATTGTTTTTACTTATTCTTGATAGCCTCATGCCTCACCTTCATCCCGGTTTTACCAAAGCAGAAGGGCTGCCAAGCAACCTGCGAAGAACTACCATGCTGATTATGGCGGTAACTTTACATAACATTCCGGAGGGCATGGCTGTAGGACTGGCCTTTTCCATAGCAGCCCAAAGCGAAGTGCCAGGAACCCTGTCTTCAGCAATAGCGCTTGCCATAGGCATCGGAATCCAAAACATTCCTGAGGGCGCGGCTATATCTTTGCCGTTAAAAAGAGAAGGACTCAACAATTTCAGGGCCTTCATATACGGCTCCCTGTCGGGAATCGTAGAACCGATATTCGGCATACTTGCGGCTGTTGCCGCAGGCAGCATTGCAGGGCTCATGCCCTGGATACTGTCCTTCGCCGCAGGGGCTATGATTTACGTTGTTGTTGAAGAATTAATACCTGAGGCCCACCTCGGCGAACATTCCCATATAGGGACTATAAGCATTATGGCAGGCTTCCTTCTTATGATGCTCCTGGATGTGGGCTTAGGCTGAAGCCGCCTAAAGAATTAAACAGATAACACTCTTTTTTCCTCTGCTGCTGCTTCTCTTTCAAGTAAAGCAGCCTCGTTAAGAAGTTCGTTCTGCAGCTTCTTATCCTTTATGCCTTTGGCATTTACCCTGGCATTACAAAGTGCACTTAAAACAGCTCCTCTTGCCATAATTGCCGCCACGGCCCCATCGGTCGCGGCATTTTTATTACCCTTTTTTATAACATCTGCTGCGAAGGGAAAAAGCGATAAAGCTTTTTTTGCAATCGATATAGGAACAAGGGCGGCATTTATCAAAGCCTCCTGAATAGCGTGATTCCGAAATTCTATCTCACTCTCATATGATTTCGGCAGCTTGTAACATTCAATGACTTTTGCATAGGAAGCGGCATCTAGGTCCATATACTTTTGAAACCATATGATAGCGTCATCCATTTTTAATTTTATGGTACTCATTTGGTCGGTGACGTTTTCATAGCCGTGCTTCCCCACCGTAAGCGATGCAACCATTGCTATCAGCCCTGCCGCCGCCGCACCGCTCATCGCCGCTACGCTTCCGCCCCCGGGTGACGATGAATCCCCGGCAAGGGATGCCATGAAATCACTGACTTTTAATTCTGAAAGCATACTCCCTCCTGTTATTAAACAAGCTTATTTACTCCTTTTACATCAAATGCATAGCGATACATTTTATTCTTTTCGTGTCCACGCACCTTTGTCAATAATTTGATATTGAAAACTGTTTTATTCAGCTTCGGTCTTCCTGTATCTGACTCTGATTTCTTCACTTCCGATCCTCTTCAATCATTGCTTGCAATATCTTGTTTAGTAATTCTGTTTTCGATAATTTTCTCCATTGAGAAATTTTCTATCCCAAGATAGTATTCTGCACAATCCGTTAAAGCCTGCATTGGCAAAAGACCGATAATTTCACTGCCTGTTACGGCTACGCCATATCTTGCAGCCTCCATCTTTATCATTTCAAACGCGCTGTAAAGGGTGGTTTTCCTGTAGTCCGTCAAATTCATAGATACCTGCGTCTGATTTCTGCTTTTCAGCTCTAGGCCCATGGCCTTGCAATACCTCAATCCGCCCCCGATATGTCTCACTTTTCCAGCTATGGCGTCTGCTATTTTTAAATTCTCGGTGGCTAAATTTACATTGTAAGCACATAAAGGCATTCTCGCCCCTATTGCAACAGCGCCGAAGCTGTGATGGGGCTTTGCAGGACCAAAATCGGGCAGCCAAAGATCACCCTTGCCCATTTTTTTAGACAGCCCTTCAAATTGTCCTTTACGCACCTTAGCAAGATTTATCCTGTGGGAGGCTGTCGCCGATCTCTCATAAAGAAATACGGGAATGCCCAAATCCCCCACGG
Source organism: uncultured Oscillospiraceae bacterium (assembly GCA_964530755.1). Lineage (GTDB taxonomy): Bacteria > Bacillota > Clostridia > Peptostreptococcales > Anaerovoracaceae > CAYRNC01. The sequence continues at coordinate 3,375 of CAZHBR010000161.1, forward strand.
ACTTTCCAACTGATTTAGAAAGAGCGACAGCATCATTCATCGTGACGTTTTTAATGGGTATAAAGGGAATCACATCGACTGCACCAATTCTGGGATGTTGACCTTTATGCAGATTCATATCGATCAGCAATTCGGCAACCCTAACGGAAGAAACCACAGCCTCACCCAAAGCCCCGGGCTCCCCCACGACAGTTACAACGAAACGGCCATGATCCTCATCCATTGAATAATCCAGAAGCCTGATCCCTTTTTTCCCCCTAAAAGCGTCCACAATTCTTTCAACCTTTTCTTTATCCTTGCCTTCGCTGTAATTTGGAACACATTCCATTATTCTGTCTGGTTCGCCCATCATCTTCACCTCATTTAAGACTTTTAACTAAATGGTATATCATTTCTGCATGATCAATGCACAAACAATCGCTGCTTAAAGAAAATCAGGGCACTTGCATTGAGCAATGCGCCCGAATATTATATTTTTCACCTGATCTATAATAGCATTCCTTTGTGTTTTAGGCAACATTCAATAAGGAGTATCGGGTAGGAGGTAGGTGATTATTTCACCTACCGACCTCCCACACCACCCAGC
>CAZHBR010000162.1:0-3870 GCA_964530755.1 uncultured Oscillospiraceae bacterium
GGTCAGTATTTAAATAGATTTTTCCGGCAGCCTTGGCTTCCTTTTTCATCGCTTTGATCACATCACCTTTGCCGCGAATAGAAATATATTCCGGTTCAAAATTTTTTTCTATGTTTATCCCGAGTTTGCTTTTAGGAAGGTCCCGCACGTGCCCTACCGATGCAATAACCTTGTATTTACTTCCTAAGAATTTTCCGATTGTTTTTGCCTTTGAAGGCGATTCCACTATGACTAGGGATTTAGTACCCATTCATACCTCCCAAATTGATTCCAACAATTATATATATATTAGTAGTAATATAAAAATTTCACCGATTTCTCTCATTACAATACCTGATTATATTGCCTTTACCCGTGTTTTGCAATAAAAATTTTACCTGAGGCTGTCTGAACCCACCCTTTCATCTCCAATTCGGCAATAATCGTGACTATTTGCTCTGCCGCCATTCCGGTTTCCTTACAAAGAAAGTTAACCGTAACCTCTTTGCCTTTTGAAACGATGGAAAGTATCAGTTTTTCATCATCCCCAAACCCATCACTCTCAAATAACCGCCCGCCGTTAATATGAGGGTGTAGATCGGGGAAGCACTGCAACACATCATCAACTACGACAAGAGGCGTTGCCCCATCCTGTATCAGCTTATTAGTTCCAAGACTGTATATGCTGTTTATGCCGCCGGGAACCGCATACACCTCTTTTCCCTGCTCTGCCGCTAGTTCGGCTGTAATCAGTGACCCGCTTAAAAGGGCGGCCTCTACAATGACGACTGCCTGAGACAGACCGCTGATAATTCTGTTTCGTTCCGGAAAATGAAAAGCCACGGGCGGAGCTGCGGGCGGATATTCGGACAGTACAAGCCCATTTTTTACAATATCCTCCATCATCCCTTTATTCGTCTTCGGATAACAGACATCAATCCCTGATCCCAGCACGGCTATCGTCTTCCCGCCGGCATCCAGAGCCCCCCGATGTGCGGCAGAATCTATGCCTAAAGCCATGCCGCTTACGACGGTGATGCCAAGGCAGGCCGCCCTTTTTGCCAGGCGGTACGCAATATCCCTGCCGTAAGCCGTACCTTTTCTTGCGCCCACTATGGCCAGGCATGAAGTGCTGCATAAGGACACATCCCCGCGATAGTACAAAGTCTTCGGCGGCCTTTTAATGAACTTTAAAGATTCCGGGTACGCTTTAGATGCATTCTTTATATGGCGTATAGCCGTACAACCGCATTCAAACATCTATATTTTATCCCCCTTCCCATTTTTTCCCTTTTATCATACCACGAAGCGCTCACCTTCGCAATATTTTTAGAAAAAACGGGAGGGGCTAAAACAATCCCTGCGCAAAAGTCTCAGGATTAAAGGATTCCAAATCCGTAACATCCTCACCAAGGCCTATAAATTTTACGGGTATATGAAACATATCGGCGATAGTGATGACTATGCCTCCTTTTGCCGTGCCATCCATCTTCGTCAAAATGATACCGGTGATTCCTGCCACCTCGCCGAATTCCTTCGCCTGGGAAATAGCATTCTTACCCGTAGCGGCATCAATGACCAGTAGAGCCTCTTTTCCCGCCTCAGGATATTCTTTATCTATCACCTTATACATCTTAGCCAGTTCCGACATCAGATTCTTCTTATTCTGAAGTCTTCCGGCAGTATCACATATCAAAACATCTATTCCTCTAGCCTTAGCGGCGCCTATAGCATCGTAGATGACTGCGGAGGGATCCGCCCCTTCCTGATGTTTTATGACATTGACGCCGATTCGTTTGCCCCATATGGACAGCTGTTCGCTTGCGGCGGCCCGAAATGTGTCCGCCGCTGCCAAAAGCACGCTTCGCCCCGAAAGCTGCAGGCTGTAAGCGAGCTTTGCAATGGACGTAGTCTTGCCGGAACCATTTACACCGACGGCGATTATTACTAAAGGAGTCATGTCAGAAAGCCTGTGAGCATCGCCTTTGTCAAGAATGTCTCTGATGATGAGCTTTATGCGGGCCTTTACATCCCCAGGGTCCCGGATATAGTCGTTTTTAATATCATCCCTGAGCCTTTCCATAATGCCGAAGGTCGTGTCCATGCCCACATCTGAGACTATCAATGCCTCCTCTAAAGCATCCATCATATCCTCATCGATTTCCGGACGCATCAAAATAACATCCTCTATTTTTTCCTGAAGCCTGCTGAAGAAGGATTTCTTTTTCTGCTCAAACATGATATACCCTCCACATAATTAAAGCTCAAACTCATCGCCCAGTTTTAAGGATATCACCTTAGATATCCCCTGCTCCGGCATCGTTACACCGTAAAGAATATCTGCATATTCCATCGTCGCCTTCTGATGGGTTACCAAAACAAACTGAATCGTTTGAAATTCTTTCAAATACTCGGCAAACCGGCTGATATTCGTATCATCGAGGGCCGTTTCCACTTCATCAAGAATACAAAACGGTGTGGGTTTTGTGCGCAACATTGCAAACATTAATGCAATGGCGGTCAGGGCTTTCTCTCCACCGGACAAAAGGTTGATATTCTGAAGCTTTTTGCCCGGCGGCTGCGCCACAATTTCTATACCCGTCTCTAAAGGTTTTGACTCATCCTCCAAACGAAGCAGTGCGGCACCGCCCCCGAACAGAGCGCGAAACGCATGGGAGAAATTAACCAGTATCTGATCGAAGCTCTCCCTGAAATTTTTCCTTATGGTTTTGTCCATCTCCTCTATTATACCAAGTAGGGAATCAGCCGCAGACAGCAGATCATCCCTTTGGCCTGTCAAAAATTCGTACCGCTCTTTAACGCTTTCATACTCTTTAATTGCCCCTATATTGACCTCACCAAGCTCCTGCATCCTGTTTTTAATCTCCCTGGAATCCCGCATGGCCGCGGCCATTGAAAATTCCTTATCTCGAAAATCCATAGCCTGGAGATAGGACATTTCAAAATCCTCCCACAGCCTTTCCCTCAGGGATTCGATTTGAGTTTCATTCCTTGTCAGCTTCATAGAGAGCTCATGCTTTTGCATCTGATAACCTGATAATACGGAACCTAATTCCTCTCTTTTTTTCTCGGTCTCATCTGTATGGCGTAAAATGCTTTCAAGCCCAGCCACTGCATTTTGAAGCTGTCGCCTTACATCTTCTCTTTTTTTATCGTTATCAGCTAAAATAGTTCGCAGGTCCAAAGCCTTTTCCTTCAGCATTTTCTCTTCAAAGTCCAGCTGTTTTTGCTGTCTTTTTTTAGAGATCTCTTCATCTGCATATTCCTTATCGGAATTTTCTATTCTGCCAAGGAGCCGGCTCAAACTGTTCTCCTCGCTTTTAGCAGCCTCTAAGGCCAGTCTCACCTTTGTGATATCTTCTTCCTTTTCTGCAACGCTTGCTTTTCTGTCATCCGCTGATCTTGAAGCTTCTTCTGCCAAAAGCTCCGCCCTGTTGATCTCAGTCTCGGCATCCTCTGCATCGGATTTCAAAGTTTCTATCATAAAAGCCGCAGATTTTTCCTCCTCCTCTATCGATAAAAGCTCTTTATCCCATCTGTCTTTGGCGTTCTTAATGCCCTCAAGCCGTTCGCTAAGCTGCCGGGCTAAGCCCTCCTGAATAAGGATTTTCCTCTCTGTTTCCCGAAATGCATCCTCCCGAACCTTCATATTATCTGATGCTTTTTTCAGATCATTTTGCGCGGTATTCAACATGAAGGCATTCTCCTTCAGTTCCTTCCTAAGCGATGAAAGGGTCTTCATAAGCGCCAGGGCCTCCGTCTTTCGCCGAAGTAAACCGGTGGCACCGCTTCTGAAAGCCCCTCCGGTTATTGCCCCCCCGGCATTGACGATTTCACCCTCCAATGTGACAAAACGCAGATTCCCCCGGC
>CAZHBR010000163.1:0-3830 GCA_964530755.1 uncultured Oscillospiraceae bacterium
GTGGTAGAAGGGAGAACAGGTTTTCTCCTTGAAGATTACGCCGATGAACCGGGCTTCAAAAGCGAATCACTTTGGAATCAGGACTCCCTGAATGAGCTGTTTACTAAAGCAGATGCTGAGGGCATAACAATACATACACATGCGATAGTTGATGCTGCAAGCAGGATGATAATAGATGCCGTCGAGCACTCGTTTAACATCAACGGCGATGACAGCAACAGGCATGTCATAACCCATTTGCAGCTCATTCATCCCGATGATATTTTAAGAATGGCTGACCTAAAAATGGTAGCCTCGGTTCAGCCTTACTGGCATTATCAGGAAGAGGGTCTTTATAATGAAATAGAGATCCCATATTTAGGCGAAAAAAGGGCCAACAGCACCTATCCGATGAAATCCTTCTTCGATAACGGAATTGTCGTATCATCCTCAAGCGACTTCCCGGTGTCCCAACCGCCTAAACCAGTAAGGGCAATACAAATTGGTGTGACAAGATGTGCCGAATCCGGAGATCTCGGCACAATTAAAAACCCTGATGAAAGAGTCACTGTTGAACAGATGATTAATTCATTTACTATTAATCCAGCTTATCAGCTATTCTCTGAGGATTGCTGCGGTTCGATAGAAGTCGGAAAAAGCGCCGATCTAATCATTTTAGACAAGAATATTTTAGAAATTGATCCTGTTGAAATCGGAAAGACTAATGTCCTTCGCACATTCTTAGAGGGGAAAACCATTTATAAATTCTAGCCACATAATAATTTAACTTTTATTTGACAGGCGGAAATCCACCGCCTGTCGATTAATGTTTAAATGGGGTTTAAGCGTTATTTCGCTTAAGCGATATAAATACACCCACTATACATACACAGGTTAAGACTGAAAAAGAAACCTTCATAACCTGTATAATACCCTGCACATCAGCCTCCCCAAGTGGTACGCTGCCTAAAAGCCCCGCGACGATAAACGTCACCACGGCCATGCTGCTGCTGTGGCCCAGATTTCTCATTGTTGCAAGTATGGATGAGGCGACACCGTAATCCTTCGGCTCCACACAGGCCATTATAGCATTGGTGTTAGGCGAGGAGAAGAAGGCGAAGCCGAGGCCAACGACTACAAGATACAATACTATTAGCGCTATCGGTTGTTTCTCCGTAACGAAAATGAAAAGAAACAGACCTAAAGCACAAAGCCCCATGCCGAAAGAGGCAAGCTTATGAGGCGAAATCCGATCCGATAGCTTACCTGCGTACGGTGAAAAAATTGCCATAATAAGGGGCTGGCTTATCAGTATGAAGCCTGCCGTCTGAGAATCCAGGCCTCTGACCACTTGAAGGTATATGGACATAAGATATCCTAATGCAAAGGTGGCCCCATAATTTAGAAGCGCCGCTAAATTAGACAAAAGATAGCTCGCATTCCTTCGAAACAACCTGACTTGGATTACGGGACTATCCGTACGAAGTTCATGACGCAGAAAGAAAAGAAACAATACTATGGATAAGGGAATCAGATACTTAGCGAACACCTCCGTCGAAAAAGCTGATAATCCGTACATCATTCCTACAATTATCAATACAAAAAGAATGCTTCCCGGATAATCCATGCTCTGCTTAGGTCCTTCTAAAGCAAGGGCAGGCAATTCCTTTACTGCCAGAATAAAGGTGATTACGCCCGCTATAAATGTCAGTATGAAAATCGATCTCCATCCGAGCGTGTGATTCAATATTCCTCCAAGTACAGGCCCCGCCGTCAGCCCGGTGTACGTTGCGCCGATTAAATAACCCAGCACCTTACCTCTTTTTTCCGGAGGGAAACGACTTATCAGAACCGCCTGATTGGTAGAGAAGATCATCGCCGCACCCGCACCCTGCAAAACCCGTAACAAAACAAGCATCTCTATAGAGCTGGCAAAGCATATGGCTCCGGAAAAAATGGAAAAAGCCAATAAACCTGCCTTCAGTATTCTTTCCCTTCCCGTCAGGTCCGCCATTCGTCCTATTGGAACAGCAAGAGCTGCAGCAGATAGAATATATCCGCTGATGACCCATCCAATGGCGGTAGCCCCGGCACGAAATTCATGATCTATAGTAGGTATCGACAAATTGAGGGCACTGGCTGAAACGGTAACCGCCAGTGCAGTAAGTATGACAACCAACAAAGTTGCAGGACGGCCATCCGCAACCTTTTCAGAATCGTTTCTTTTCATCGTGTGCCCCATTTATTCTTTCGTCAACATGAAACTCTCCCTTGTATTATGTTGCAAGTATTTAAAAATTGCAAGTGCAGCTTCGTAAAAAAGAATGTATTGATGGAGTTTTTCTTATAATTCTGTTAATACTAACTTTAGGAAATTCGGCACTTTGAATTAAAGAGGGTTTACATGGCTGCTAAACGTATTTTATTTATTTGCATCATCGCAATCGCCTTACAGACAGCACCCGCATATGCGGATCAAGTTCATTTTGTTGCCCCGGGGGAAACATTGAGCGGCATCGCAAAGCTTTACGGCATCTCCTTGGACTCACTGATCGGCAACAATCAGTATATTATAAATCCTGATCGGATATTCCCAAATCAGGTTATTATCGTACCGGGTGTCAATCAGCAGGCATATGTGGTAAAGCCCGGCGATACGCTCTCTCAAATCTCAAAGACCTTCAATGTTCCTATAAACATGCTTGCAAGCATCAACGACATAAACGACGTGAACCTCCTTTATATAGGGCAGGTTCTGATGATTCCGAAGATCTATACTGTAAAACCAAACGACACACTTACCAGCATTTCTAAAAATTTAGGCGTTACCCTGGAAGACCTCATTTTAGAAAATAACTTAAACGAGGCCGAACCGATTTATATAGGTCAGCGCTTAGTGATCCCCTTTCGGTTTATAAACCGCGAAGAACTTGCCGACGTGGAAAGAGAATTATCCCCTCTGGCAAGGCGTTTTCCGGGCACTTACTTTTATAAAGGGGAGGCAGGGGATTTAAAAATTGCTTTGACATTTGATGATGGCCCGAATATACCAGGAACAAATGATATACTGGATATTTTGAAAAACAACCGGGCAAAGGGTACGTTTTTTCTTCTTGGCAGAAATATTATGGGGAATACCGATATTGTAGATCGAATTATAAAAGAAGGCCATACCGTTGCCAACCACAGTATGAACCACAGGGATCTTCGTGAACTGACTTTTGAAGAGATTGCAGATGAAATGCTCGCAACAGAGGATGAAATCTATAACGCCACAGGACTTCGAACCGCTTTAATGCGCCCTCCATACGGATTTACCAACAACCGCGTTATCGAAGAACTGCAGGATTTAAATTACAAGATTATAGAGTGGTCGGCAGATACTAACGACTGGCGGCATAAAAATGTCGAGCAGGTTTTGATCGACGCGATGCCAAACATCAGGGATGGAGCCATTATCCTGATGCATGATGCCTACCCCGTTACAAGGGAGGCGTTACCTTTGATTATTCATTCGCTTAAATCGCAAGGCTATGAATTAGTCACAGTAAATGAACTGTTAGATGTTCCCCCCTATAAATGACGACCCGGTCATATCTCATCGAAATTTTCGATAATGGAATCTATACCCGTAACCCTGCTTACGGGCAGTGAAAAGCAACAGCCCATCGCCGGTGTGTTAAGCCCCGCTTTTGCCGTTATGCTTTCCATTATGGCAAGCTTTTTTTCCCTTTCCGCAAGTATCATAACGAGATCTTTTTCAGGCTGCAATGTGATACCCAGATACTTGATCGCCTCTTTTGACCCTATGCTGCGGGCATGAACCAGTGTCCCCCCGCTTGCTCCGGCGG
>CAZHBR010000164.1:0-3821 GCA_964530755.1 uncultured Oscillospiraceae bacterium
CTTCAAGTATTCTTCAGGGTTCATGTCCTGCAGCCATTTTGGTTCTGCCATAATCAATTCTCCTTATCAATCACCGCGGCAAGCAGCCTGTCTGCACCGTAAATGAGAAGCTCGGCCAACTCTAAATCCTGTATCCAGGAATAAGGGATCTCCAGGCTCCCCAGATATCCTCCCAATATGTACCCGCATATTGCCGCACTGCCGTTGCTGTTGCCGTCCTGATTTACGGCTGCGCGAACGGCTTCTTCAAAATTGAGAGGATATTTCAAGGCGCAATAAAGGCCCATGGCCAAGGCCTCTTCTCCGACCCAGCCCTCACCTATAGATGCAAGGGCCTTCGCCGAATCCTCGTCGCTTTTAGATAATAGAACCGCTTTTTTCAGCGTCTCATATGAATTGCCGCTGTTTTTTCGTCTTTTCAGTATAGCCATCGCTTCCATTGCCGCTTCCTCGGGGACGGCACCCTGAAAAATCAAGGACATGAGGCTGGCAAAAGTCCCTGCAGTCAGAAAACCGTCCGAATGGCCATGGGTCAGTGCACCTGCTTCACAGCCTATATCAAAGGCTTTTTTCGGATCACGGCAAAAATACATGCCTATGGGTGCGGAGCGAACGACAGCCCCATATCCCTTGCTGTTGTTTATCCTGTTTCTTAAGGTGCCGTACTTCCCTTTGATGCTCCCTGCCAAGGCTGCCAAAATAGTTTCCCCGGGCGTTCTTCTAGCATACAAAGCCTCCCATTTTAGAACCTCACCGTCCAATAAAAATTCATACCTCTTATCCGCAAATTGACCCGTCTGGGTGTAAAGCCATTTTTGATAGGCGTAAAACAGACAGGGAATATAAGCATAAATGCCCTTCCTTTTGGCCTTGCTGTCGGCCCAAAGCAAACCATCCACCGTGAAGACAGCCATTTGAGTATCGTCTGAAATCAAAGCCTTCCCCACCGCCTCATTAAGCTCGGGCCTCATTACTCCTTCTTCGCCATAAACTGAATGAATTTCTTCTAAACACATAAATTCTGCCGGAAAACCCATTGCATCTCCCAGAGCCCCCCCAAGGAGACATCCTCTGAAATATGCTTTGCTATCTTTCATTCTCAATCCTGCTCTCCCTTTACAAACGGTTCTGTCGCATCATAATGACCCATCAGGCTTTCGACAACCTCCCCGCATACGAGAAACTGCACTTTATCAATCCTTTTATCCAAAGTTCCCATAATGGCATCGCTGTTGTCAATCAGGGTGTCTACAATTTGACGTATAAACAATCCTTCCCCAAGCGACCCGCCAAACAATCCTTCTGAATAAAGATCCACCACTATCATACCGGGGTCGGCAGGGCTGATATATATATCGCGAAACCGTATTTCGTCCGTTATCATAGTTGACATTCCCTCTTCCGGCACGATCCGCAAGGCTTCTGCCAAAACCATCCAGGGGTTTTCTGTTTCAATCACCATTACATCCTTTGTTGTTTCTATTAAAGAAGGTATCGATTCATCCCCGGTGACAGCATACTCATTGTTCACAAAGTAAAGGACAGCGGGGATATTTGTCCATTCCTCATCTTCCGGAGAAACGCTTTCACCTGCGCAAGCGGAAAAAAGCAATCCTGTCATAACGGTGATAAAAACCACCCACAATGCATTTCTTCGCGGTTTCATTCTATTTATCCTCCTGCTCATCCTAACCTTGCAGATATTAAATCCGCAAGGTCCTCCGCCATATGGACGATGTGATCTTCATTCTCTCCCTCTATCATAATGCGTATCAAGGGCTCTGTCCCCGAGGGCCTAATCAATATCCGCCCTTTTCCCCGAATCTGTTCTTCAATAATTTCTATTCTTGCCAGAACCTCAGGATCTTCCGCATATTGTTTTTTATTTTTGTTTTTCACCTCAACATTTCTCAAAACCTGAGGGTATATTGTCATTTGATTCCCTAATTCAGAAAGCCTCCTTTGGCTTTTTTTCATAGCAGAAAGCAGCTTTAAAGAGGAAAGTATTCCATCCCCTGTCGTACTGTGGGAGAGAAATATTATATGGCCTGACTGCTCCCCGCCTATGACGCAGCCGGTTTGCAGCATTCTTTCAAGAACATACCTGTCTCCTACCTGTGCAACTTCAACACGGCATCCGATATCGGCCATCGCCTTGTGAAAGCCCAGATTGCTCATTACAGTCGTCGTAACAAGATTCCCAGGCAGTTTTCCTTCCTTCTTGAGCATCCTTGCACATATGTAGATTATGCGGTCTCCGTCCAAAAGCCGCCCTGTTTCATCTACGGCGATTAAACGGTCTGCATCTCCGTCAAATGCAAGGCCCAGATCGGCCTTTTCCATGATAACCTGCTTTTGCAGGCCCTCCGGGCTGGTGGAACCGCATTTATCGTTGATGTTTATCCCGTTGGGTTTATTTGCAATCACTGTTACATCTGCACCCAAATCCGTCAGCACCTTTTCGGCAATCATATAAGATGCGCCATTTGCACAATCGATTACCACCTTTAATCCGTCAAGCTTAACATCGACAGTGTTTTTCAGGAATTCCTCGTATATACTGATCGCATCGCTTTCCGCTTTTATTATTCGGCCAAGCCTGCCCCCGCTTATGGGATTTCCAACGTTTGTTCTATGATTGATTATATCCTCTATTTCCTTCTCAATACCGTCATCCAGTTTAAATCCTTCATCGTTAAAAATCTTAATACCGTTATACTCATAGCTGTTATGGGAAGCAGAAATAACAATGCCCGCATCGGCTTTCATGCTTCTCACCAAATAGGCTATGGCCGGAGTCGGCAGAATTCCGGCCTTGATGACACTTCCGCCCATCGTAAGAATGCCGGCGCTTATTGCATCCTCAAGCATATCGCCGGATATTCTTGTATCCTTTCCTATAAGCACCACAGGTCTGTCTGTTTTTTTAGAAAGGACATAGGCACCCGCCCTGCCCAGATTAAAAGCCAACTCCGGCGTTAATTCCGTGTTGGCTACACCCCTTATTCCATCGGTTCCAAAAAGCCGATCCATATTAGTCTCCTATTCCACGCTTTTTATTATGACTGTAACTTCCTTCGGGTCGACGCTGATCTGTTTGAGCTCAACATCACAGGATGCAGCTACTTTAACATTTCGGGTACCCGGTCCCATTTCTGCCAGATTCACAAAAAGCATCACCTGTTCCTTTTCAATTGATGCGATGATGTCCTTTCTGCCAATAAGGGTCACCTCCAAAACTCCGGCATTTATTGCGGCAGATTTTCCCGCATCAAGCCCCTCTATCATGATATCATCAGCAGAGAATCGAAAAACCTTATTTTCCACCTCCACGATTGAAAGCCTCGCTTTGGGATTTTCATATCCCTTGGCAAGCTCGATGCCTTTAGGAAGTATAGGCACAAGCTCCACATTGCCGGCTTTAGTGATGCCGCTGATATCCACAGGCTCAGTCGAAACAGCGCTTATTTCCTTTAGAGCGCTCTTACTTCCCTTAATCACTATGGTCTTTTGAACATCAGCCTCAAGTCCAAGCCCCTCTTCCAGCTCTCCTGTGAATCTCGCCTCAAAAGGCACTTCCTTCAAGCGATAAAGCTTAGCGAATATATCTGCATAATTGGCTGAAAGCCTTACGCTTTCCACAGGCATTCCTGCATAGTTCACAGGTATCACCTCGGCCTGCATCGTTTTACCTTCGTCTGTGAGGCCGGTCACATCTATGGCCGCCTGGACCCGGGCCACCTCCTCAACATCGGATTTGGCACCGGTCACTTCTATTTCAGCAGGCTTGATATCTACAGCGCCTTCTTCGGCATTGCCCG